>CAYZLP010001171.1:0-1730 GCA_964478635.1 uncultured Caldilineaceae bacterium | reverse complement strand
TGGGGCGGCGCAAACGCCCATCCCTACAATCTTAACCCGCCGGCACAAACTCCCCAACGGGCACATAGGCCGGCGGCTCCAGCAGCTCGGGCGGCGCGCCGGCTTCGGTTGCATCAAAGGCCTGCTGACGCTCGAAGAAGTTCCAGACGATGCGGCTCACGTCGCGCATGGTGCCGTTGCTCGTCTCCCAATCCATCCAGCCGGGGCGGTAGAGGAAGACGCTGATGGCGTACGGGCCGGTCGGACCCCAGACCAGGCCCACGTCGCTGTGAGATTCAAACGCGAAGCCGTGCTTGTGGACGATCCAGGCATCTTCCGGCCGGGGAAGACCGCTCCAGAGCAACTCTTTGAACTCGTCGTGGCTCATGTAGAAGAGGATGTACTGGCACTCCTCGGGCGTGATGGTGTCCGGGAACGTCTCCCGTAGCCGGCCTGCGTCCTGGGTGCACTCGTAGATCGCGGTCAGGAGTTCCCCCATCTCCCGGGGCGTGGACTGGAGGTTGCTGTCCGGGTTGGTATTCCAGTCATCCCGCTGGTTGCCGGGCGTGGGGATCTGGGGCAGCTGGGTCTCGAAATCATAGCCCGACTGCATGTAGGTGCTTTCGAAACCGAGCGCGCGCATGACGTCGGTGACGCGCCGGGCGCCGGCCTGGCTGTTGCCTTCGCCCAGCCAGTTCAAGAGGAGATTGGCCGCGTAGTTGTTGCTTTCGCCCAGCGCGAAGTCGATCCACTGGCCCACCTCGGCCGCCACGCGATCGCCTTCCGGCATACCGTCGAGCTTCTCCATGGCCGCGGTGACGATGGCGATTTTCAGGGTCGACATGCCGGAGAAGGCCACATCCGCATCCATGGCCGCACTGCTGTCGGCCACGAAATCGTGGACGTAGGCGGCCGCAAAGCCGGGGAAGCTGGCGCTGTAGGCATCGAGCGCAGCGGTCAGATCGTCCATGCTGGGGCGCCGGGGCGGCGTTTCGGTCAATACCAGATCCACCGCGCGCGCTTCATGGCTGGTCAGGGCGTCGATCATGACGGGCAGGCTGCCCTCCACGTCCAGCGTGTAGCCGGGCGTGCCCTCGGTCCAGAGCCAATCCCGCTGGGCCGCGCCCACAAAGCCGGGCGGGGCCGCGCCGTCGGGCGCGCCGGCCTCCTGCCAGCGTTCCGTCGGCGGCAGGAGGCGGGGACCCTGGGGCTCGCTGTTGTACTCGAACGCGGCGGCTTCCAGCCAGGCGCGCAGCTTGTCGGCATTCATGAGAAAGCGGACGGGCACGTGGCGTTCCTGCTGATCCAGGCCCAGAGCCTCGCGGACGGCGATGTCGAGAAAGTCGGGCCCCTCCAGATATTGGGCCGCTTCGTTGAGCATTTGGTCCACGTCGACCTGGAAGTCCACCTCGTCGGGCTGGAGCACGAGCCGCTGGTCGTTGAAGTGAACGACCACGGGCGCGGCATAGATGCGCTCCAGGTGGCGCGCGATCTCGTCCCGCTCCTTCAGGGTGCTCAGCTCCAGCCCGCCGAGCACCACCCCGGGCGCGATGGGAGAGGCGACCACTTTATACCGGCTGTAGACCGGAAAGATGGCCAAAATTGCGACTAGAATTACGACAAAGAGCAAAAATTTCCGCACAGCTGTAGCGTTGCTTGACTAAGAAACAGGACTGACAGCACGGGCATGCAGGATTTCATTCTCATGCATGCCGATTTATTCCCACTCGATTGTTGCCGGCGGTTTGCTG
>CAYZLP010001170.1:0-1733 GCA_964478635.1 uncultured Caldilineaceae bacterium | reverse complement strand
TCCAAAAGGCGCTGAGGTTGATCATGGGAAACCAGAACTGGCCAACGCTGTTCATAAAGAGGAACCAGGCGCCGGCCGTGATGGTGGCCCAATAGACGTTGAGGCCGCCATAATAGAGCAGAATGGCCGTGCCGAGGCTACTAAAGAAGGTCAGAGTGGGGAAGAGCATGGCCAGCACGAGTCCCCGCTTTACGTGAATCTCGTAACTCTGCCGATTGACGGCCTGGAATTCCTCGTAGATTCCTTCTTCCCGTCGGAAATTCTTGGCGACACTGATGCCCGTCACCGCTTCCTGGATGCTGACATTGACCTCGGCAATGGCCTGCTGGCTGCGCCGGGTGATGCGCCGGGCGACCCGCTGGAAGCTGGTTGCCACCAAAAACGCTACGGGCGCCAGAGCGCTGAGCAGCAGCGTGAGGCCGGGGTCAATGTTCCACAGGTAGATAATCAGGATTACGACCAGCATCATCTGCGTAATGATCTCAGTCACCAGGATGGCCACGCGACTGAATTCCTCAGTGTCGCTCGTGATGCGGCTCACGACGCGCCCCGACTGATACTGGTCAAAAAAACTCATGTCGTGATTCATGACCGCGGCAAACGCGTCGGTGCGCATGTCGAGAACGACATCGCCCAGCAAAATCGACGTGTTGAGGCGGCGGACCCAGTTGATGGCCCAGTTGGCGACGCCCAGGGTCAATACGGCGGCGATCAGCAGCGTTGCAACCCGTTGCGCGTTGTCTGCTCCCATGTCGAGCACTTCGACGCCTCGAGCCACCAGAATCGGCATCATGGCGCCGGTCAGCGACATCAGCGATACCATCACGGTGATGAGTGTCAGACGCCGCCAGTAGGTCTTGAAATAGCGTGCAATGCGCCCGATGAGTTCACGGTTGGAATAGTCGCGGTCGTAGGCTTCGGTGGTCAGGCTATCACGAATAGCTGCCATGGATCTCCCTATTGGGGGTGTTGTCGGCGTCGATCGGCGCCTCTGTTTCGAAGAGTAGGCTGATGAGCGTCCAGCCGGGTTGAATCGAAAGTGGTTGATCGACCGCTGCAACCTGAACCTGACTGCCGTTAACCGCCATCATTTCAATCCGATCACTCGGGTATTGTTCACGAAATGCGGTGTAGTCAAACTGCTCCGTAATCGGCGTCTGCTTCACGGTTGCGCCTGCGGCAATCATCTCATCCAGGTGCTCATAGGTTGCATGGGATTGAAAGAGCAGTCGGGCTAGTTGATAGTAGCTTGGCCCTTCCACGCCCGGTTGACGCGGATTTGGCGGCAGTTGGTAGACGTTGCGGGAGCCAAACGCGTCTTCCATGTGCTTGCAGGCCAGGGCATTGGCCTCGTCATTGCGGGTCATGGCCAGCATGCGTCCAAGCCCCGAAAAATCCATGTCATCCTCGGTTGCTTCGGCTAGAACGTTGCCGTGATATGTCTCCAGCCCCATCAGCCGGGCCCGGCTGATGCCGTCGTAGTTGCTGTCGACAATCATCACCCGATAACCCAAATCCTGCAGCAAGCTCCCGAGTTGGCGGGTGAGTTCGGTGCTCCCCATGAAGAGGAAACCCTGGGGATCGGCTTCGCTGACGCCAAGCCATTGGGCCACCGGCTTGGCGGTGCCGCCCTGGACGAGCACCGTGCCGCCGATAATCAAGAAGACCAGGGGTCCCAAAATTTCAGCGTCGGCGTACCCTGTTTCAATCAGCTGAATGGTGAATAAAGAAGA
>CAYZLP010001169.1:0-1734 GCA_964478635.1 uncultured Caldilineaceae bacterium | reverse complement strand
GGTCTTCATGGGAGAGTCGGTGGGCACGAGCCCGGGGCCGGATTGGCTGGTCGTGGTGTTCTGGGCCATCTTTGGTCTGCTCTTTCCGGTGCTCTTCTATGTCATGCATCTGGAGGTAATCGTCGATCCGGCGGCCGTTCACATCTATTTCCGGCCCTTCGTGCGCCGGGAGATCGGGCTGGGCGACATCGTCGGCGTGACGCCCCGTACCTATGACCCGATGCGCGAATATGGCGGCTGGGGCATTCGCGGGATGATGGGCAAGAATAAGGCCTACACCACGACCGGCCGGGAAGGGGTGGAGCTTACGCTGCGCGACGGGGAGAAGGTCATGATTGGCTCCCAACATCCCGAAATCCTGGCCAAGGCGATCAACGACCTGCGCAAGGCGAAATGATTGGTCTCGGGCAATCCTTGCTACGTGCCGGAGTGACTGTCACTGGCGCAGGCAAATCTGGACGACCAGAATCGCTATGCCAGTGACAGTCACTCCGGCATAAAGACTGTTCTCAGGTAAATGTTAGTCAAAAGAGCACATCCAACCGCAGCACACCCCAGGCGATATGCCAGTAGGCGTAATAGACCAGCCGAAACGCAAACATGGACATGAAGTCGTAGCGCCGGAAGATGGCCAGCTGACAGAGCGCGAACACAAAGACGTGAAGCCACGTGTAGGCCGCACCCCACGTGAACGGCTCGCCCTGAAACGTTACTTGGAAGATGGGCTCGGTGACGGCGACGATGACAATGGCGAGCCATACGACGCGATTTTCACCCAGCCGCGCCCGGAAGGGCGTCAGCAACTGGAGCGCCAGCGCCAGGGGCAGAACGTGAAAGACGATTTCTGCCACGAAACCGATGGCCGGGTAGAAGAGCAGGGCCCGTGGCATGGGAATATTCATATCTTCGGGGTAGCGGATGAAGAGATCGGCGACCACGATGGCCACGGCCAGCAGCGTGGCAAGGGCGGCCGCAACGGCAATGCCGCGCGGAGTCTGCGGACCCTGCACGATCTGAAAACCGTAGCGTGTGTGCAGCCAGCCCAGGGCAAGCCCGCCGGCCAGGGCACAGCCGAGCACCACGAGCAGCGGATTGGCGGCTCCGATAAAGCGCTGGAAATCCGCACGTGCCGCCGGCAGCAAGCAGGCTGTGAAGCCCAGCGCGATCAGGAAAAGCGCGGCATAGGCGGTGTACTGCCGGCGAAGGCTCCAACGCGCATCCATTGGTTCATCTCCACACGGTTTCGGCAATGCGGAGAAAATTGCCGCCGAGAATGGCTTGGACGTCCGCAGCGCCGTAGCCCCTCCGCCCCAACAGTTCGGCGATTTCCGGGTACTGCTCAGGCTCGACAAAGGCCAGATGATCGCCAATTTTCTCCGGCGGGAAGACGTCAGGATGCGACGCCAGGTAGTCCATCAGTTCCTGCTTATCGAGGACGTAGTCCAAACCGAGACCGACATGCTGGGGCCCGACCAGTTTCGCTACATAGTCGATGTGCTCCACCACAACTGCGCTGCTGACGCCGCCCAGAAACTCGCCCACGCCATTGATGCCGATAACGCCGCCCGTCTGCGCACAGGCCTCGATCTGCGCATCGGTAATATTGCGGGCATGTTGCTTCACGCCGGCGGGATTGGAGTGGGAGAATATAACTGGCGCGGCCGAGAGTTCGCACGCCTCCATGGTTGCCCGATAGCCCATGTGCGACAGGTCGACGAGCATGCCGACGCGGTT
>CAYZLP010001168.1:0-1735 GCA_964478635.1 uncultured Caldilineaceae bacterium | reverse complement strand
CCCAATCGTCGCCTTGATGTCGTCCAGCGTGGCCTGCTCTTCCTTGCTCACTACCTTCTTGCCCATGCCCAGGAAACCGCCCTCCTTGGCAGCCGCAGCCACGGCTTCGCCCACTTCCATGAGCAGCGCGCGGTAGCTCTGGGCCGCGCCCGGGGCCTTGGCCGCAACGAGATCGGCCGCGGTCTTGATCGTGCTCAGCATGGCCGCGCGGGGGGTCGTCTCAATGAACTTCTGCAGATCGGCCACGTCAAGTCCTTTGGGGTAGGCCACGTTCACCAGCGAATAGGGCAGCGTGCCCTTCTTGGCGTTTTCGACCACGGTCGCGGCCGCGCGCTCCTCGGCGGACCAATCTTCGCCCCAGGAAGTCGATGCAGTCATGACCAGGGCCGCGACGGCTACGGGCGCCAGGCGGATCTTGGTCCACTCGTCATCTGCAAAAATGGCTTGGGTTTCGCCCGTGCGCAGGCCGTTCGCCCAGGTCTGAACGTCGGCATCCGCCTTGGCATTCTCGATCCAGGCCGCCACTTCGTCGGTGCGGGGAACTCGGGTGATGCCGTAGGTCGCGGCTGCCTTGCTGATGCGGGCGTTCAGATCGTCGCTCGTACTGGCCGCCACGTCCGTCAGGGAACGAATGCCGGCATGCTCGAGCAGTTCCACGTAGGCGGGTCCGATGCCGCGCACGCGCATGATGTCGGCCCGTTCGGCGATTTCGCCAATGAGGCGGGCGTCGATGCCAGTCTGTTCAGCCAGGGCTTTTACGCCACCGGGACCGGTGACGGCCAACAGCAATTCTTCCGAGTCCGCGATGCCGGCTTCCTTGAGGACGCCGGCTATGCGGTCCGTGATAATCGAGAGTTCCGTCAATCTGTAAGCCATGGGTCGCTTCCTTGTGAACGTAGGTGGTGGGCAGGGTCAGGCAGAAACTTACAAATTCGTGGGTTATCATAATCGGGGGCAAGTTGTTGTGCAAGTTGTATTGACGTTTTTGACGAGATTCGCGAAGCAACACTCCAATGGCCCTATGCTCCAGGTCAGTTGCCGATTGACGCGTCTCTCCACTACAATCCTTCTACGATAATGACGACTCGACGGCCGCATGCACCGATCGTGAACACCGGCAGACACCATGGATCCCATTCCCATTTTTCTCGAAGTCGGCAAGAAGAAAACCTTTGCCGGAGCGCTGGATTGGCCGGGGTGGGCCCGGGCCGGCCGGGATGCGGCGGCGGCCCAAGCTGCCTTGCTAGCGTACGCACCGCGCTATGCTGCAGTTCTGGCTGAGACCGATCTCGCCTTTGCGCTGCCGGACGCTGCCGAACTCTTTACAATTGCGGAGCGCCATCCAGGCAACGCCACTACTGACTTCGGCGCGCCTGCTGCCCTACTTGCGGCAGACGTAGGCCGGCTCACCGTCGATGAATTTGAACGCTCCCAAATCATTTTACGGGCATGTTGGCAGGTCTTTGATCGCGCTGTGGAAAAAGCGGCAGGGATTGAACTACGCAAGGGACCCCGGGGCGGCGGGCGCGATTTGGCAAAGATGGTCGACCACGTTATCGAGGCCGACTGCAGCTATCTTCCCCGGCTTCTGGGGCGCTACAAGCGGCCGGCCGGCAGCAGCCAAGCCGAGGCATTGATCCAGGTACGCGCCGCCGTTTTGACTGCCCTGGCCGCGGCAGTCGACTCGGAACTGCCCGCCCACGGACCTCGCGGCGGCGCGGTCTGGCCGCCCCGC
>CAYZLP010001167.1:0-1743 GCA_964478635.1 uncultured Caldilineaceae bacterium | reverse complement strand
TCAATCCGTTCGAATCCGCCGTATCCGCAACATCCGCGGTCCATCGACTTTGCGCCTCGCGCCACTCTGCCGCACAATAGCCCCATTATGCGTAAGTTTTCGCTGCAGTTGCTCGGCCTGATTATCATCTTCGTGGCCCTGCGGCTTGTTGCCGACCGGGTTCTCGCGCCCTTCGTCCTGCGCGATGGCGCGCTCTTGTCCCTGGCCGGGATGGTTCTTTTTGCAGTCGGGGCCCTCGACCTCTGGGCGCCGCCGCTGCCCAGCGTCCTCTATCACTGGACGGCGATCGGGCGCACGCTCTTTGGGGCCGGGGCCCTTACGGCGCTGACCGGCGGGCTGCTCTACCTCCTGCCCCAGGCCGGAACCATGCGCCTTGCCCTCCAGGCAACGCTCTGGTTCCTGGGGATGGGCATGATGCTGGCCGGCACGCTCTGGCACGGCGGCGTACGCGCCTACCGGACCCCGGACTTTCGCTGGACGGTGGATGAAAGCGGCGTGCCCGTCCGTGAGCCCCTCCACGATCCTCAGCCGGCGCCGAAGTCTGTCCTGCGCCTTTCGCCGACGGCGATCATGGTCCTGGCGCTGCTGGTGATTCTCGTCGGCGTCTTTCTGCGCCTCTGGCACTTGACCACGATGCCACCGACCTGCGCCCAGGCCGAGTGCGCGCTCGGCTTGCGCCTCCTGGAGCCGGACCTGCCCGTCATCCAGGGTAATCCTCTCGATCCGTACGGTTGGGTGGCCCGCTTCTTTTTTGCGCTGACGGGCGACGGTTTACTCGCCCTGCGCCTGGCCGGCGCGGCCATCGGCATCCTGACCCTGCCCGTCTTCTTTGCCGCCGCCACCCAGGTGAGCGCGGCCGGCGGCGCGCTGCTGGCCACGCTGCTGCTGGCCTTGAATCCCTGGCATATCGCGGCCGGACGCAGCGGGGAGAGTGGGTTGGTTCTGCCCCTCTTGCTGGGTCTGGCTTTCTGGGCCACCCTGCGTGCGCTGCATGGACACCGCCGGGGCTGGTGGGTTCTGGGTGGTCTGGCCACGGGCGCCCTGTGTCTTTCCGCACCGGAACTGCGCGGGGCCGTCTGGCTGTGGGCGACCTTCGTTGCCGCACTCGGAATTCTCTCCGCGCGCGAGGACCGGCGCAGCCGCCTGGCGGGCCTCAGTCTCTACGCGGCCGGCGTGATCGTAGCGTCCCTGCCGGCATGGTCGTTGCCCCTCGCGTTGCCCCCTCTTGCCGTTGGCGACGCCGGGTCGGAAATGGGGACGCGCCTCACTGCAGTCGCTTCGTTCCTGTTCCAGGGCCCGGCCGGCAGCGCCTCCCTGCCGGTCCTGGCGGCCGGCGCGCTGACCTTTAGCCTGGCCGGCATGGGCGCGTTGACGCGCTGGTGGCGGCAACCGACAGCCGGCGTGCTGCTCGCCCATCTCGTCATTTTCACCGCAACGCTGCTGCTCTGGACCACGGACGCAAGCGGCGGCCGCGCCATGCTCTCGCTGCTGCCGGGTCTCATGCTCTGCGCGGCCGTGGCCCTGGATCAGGGCATGCGCACCTTCAGTGCGGCCTGGGCGCCCGTCCTGCGTCCGGTTGCGGTGCTGGCCGCGGCCCTGACCCTGACGCTCCTCCTGACCGGACGCAGCTTGCTCATGCTGGAAGAAACCCTGACCGGCCAGACGCAAGATGCGCGCAATCCCGCCTACACGGCCATGGCCGGCTATCTGGCCACGGCCCTGGAGCAACCCGACGAAGACGCG
>CAYZLP010001166.1:0-1745 GCA_964478635.1 uncultured Caldilineaceae bacterium | reverse complement strand
GAAGAGGTGCTCCTGCCCTGGATCTCCATGCGCCTCAACCGGCCGGTGAAATGGATCGAAGATCGCCAGGAGAACTTCTTCTCCACCACCCAGGAGCGGGGGCAGGTACACGAGTCCGAGATTGCCGTGACCAAAACGGGCCGGGTACTGGGCGTCAAGGATGTCTTTCTCCACGATGCGGGCGCCTACGCGCCCTACGGACTCACCGTCGCCCTGAACAGCCAGTGTACGCTCCTGGGTCAATACGACGTTCCCCACTACTACACCGAGTTCAGGTCGGTCTTTACCAACAAGCCCATCGTCACGCCCTACCGCGGGGCCGGGCGCCAGCATGGCGTCTTCGTCATGGAGCGGCTGCTCGATCTGGCGGCCCGGGAACTGGATATGGATCGGGCCGAGATCCGGCGCATCAACTTGATTCCGCCGGAGAAGTTCCCCTACAACAACGAGATCATCTACCAGGACTTCGCGCCCCTGGTCTACGATTCGGGTAACTACGCGCCGGCCCTGGACAAGGCCCTGGAACTCATCGGCTATCGCCGCTTCATCGATGAAGAGCAGCCCCGCCTGCGCGCCGCGGGCAAGCATGTGGGTCTCGGACTGGTTACCTACGTCGAAGGCACCGGTATCGGACCCTACGAAGGAGCCAAGGTAACGGTCGAGACCAGCGGCCGGGTGAGCGTGGCCAGCGGCATCGGTACCCAGGGGCAGGGACACTTTACGTCCTTCGCCCAAATCGTGGCCGATCAGCTGGGCGTGGACGTGGCGGACGTACGCCTGGTTACCGGCGACACGGCCGAGTTCTACTGGGGCGCGGGAACATTTGCCAGCCGGGGCGCAGTGGTGGCCGGCAACGCCATCAATGCCGCGGCCCTGGCCGTACGCAACAAGATTCTCAAGAAGGCCAGTGAGGAACTGGAGGCGGACGAGGAGGATTTGGAACTGGTCGACGGCACGGTGCGGGTCAAGGGCGTGCCCGCCTCGGCCATCAAACTGGGCGACCTGGCAGCCCGGGCCAATCCCATGCGCGGCGCAGTCAAGCCGGGCACGGAGCCGGGGCTGGAAGCGACCGATTACTTCGGCCCCGAGCGGGGCGCGACCGCGTCCGGCGTCCACGCCATGATCGTCGAGGTCGATCCCGAGACCATGCTGATCGACATCCAGCGCTATGTCGTCGTCCATGATTGCGGCAAGGTGATCAACCCCATGATTCTGGAGGGGCAGATCCACGGTGGCGTGGCCCAGGGCATCGGCAACGCCTTCTACGAGCAGCTCGTATGGGACAAGAACGGCCAGCTGTTGAACGCTTCCTTCATGGACTATCTCTTGCCCACGGCCGATACCATGCCGATCATCGAAACCGACCATGTGGAGACGCCTTCGCCCCTGAATCCGCTGGGTATCAAGGGTGCGGGAGAGGCCGGCGCCATTCCCGTGGGCCCGCTCTTCGCCCAGGCATTGGAGGACGCGCTCGCATCCTTTGAGGTCGAAATATTGGAAATTCCCCTGAGCCCGAACCGTCTCTTCGAGTTGACGCACAACCGCGGGTAGGACCCAGCAACGCCCATGACCCAGTCGGCACTCTCACCCGAACCCGTCTCGACGTCTCCCGCCCGACAGGGCAAGGCGCCGCGCTGGCAGCGTTGGGGCCTTGCCCTGCTGCTGGTGGCCGGTTTCCTGATCCTGTGGGAAGTGAGCAAGGCCGTCTTCGAGCTTCCCGACTACAAGCTGCCCCACCTGGCCCA
>CAYZLP010001165.1:0-1746 GCA_964478635.1 uncultured Caldilineaceae bacterium | reverse complement strand
AGGGAGACGCCGCACCATGTCCTTGCTCAGAAGTTGATTGCGCACGGACCAGACAAAGCGCTGCTGACGCCGGGCCCGATCCAGATCGCCGCCGGAGAGCTGCCGGTCGCGCACATAGATCAGAGCCTGATCGCCATTCAGGTGATGAATGCCGGGTTCCAAGCGCAGGTAACCGCCGTAGTCACGCAGATAGCCGGTGAAGTGACAGTCGACTTCCACATCCACACCGCCCAGGGCATCCACGACTTCCCGGAAGGAGCTGAAGTCGAAACGGACGTAATGATCGATGGGGATGCCCATCTTCTCCTCAATGATACTGCCCAGAAGCGCCGGGCCGCCGCCGCCGGGCTCATCCTGCTCACCCAAATAGTCGACGACGTTGAGGCGATTGGGCTTGTGGCCCGGAATCTCCTCCAGAAAAATATCGCGCGGTAGCGAGATTACGCCGGCCTCGCCGGTCTTGGTGTTGAGGGCAACGATCATCATGACGTCGGTGCGCCAGTTGGGCACGCCCGGCTCCCGATCCGCGCCCAGGACCAGCACGTTGATCGTCTCGTCGAAGGGGCTGATGATAGGCGCCTGTTCTTGCGGCAGGTCAGCCGTAGCGGGTGCAGCCGCGGCGGGTGCAGCCGCGGCGGGTGCAGCAGACGCGATGCCGGCCAACAAGAGCGCCGCCAGGACGATGGCAACGAAGAGCAGCGCACTCAGCAGGCGCAGGGCCAACACATGGAGCGGGGAGGGTCGTTGGTCGATCATGAGCTTTTCCATCGAAACATTTGTGGATCGAAATTTCTATTCCAATTGTACGCGGTTTCAGGGGGTATGCGCAAGGGTTTCGAAGAATCCAGCGCTGACCGCATAGTGCCAGGCATGGCCGTCCAGAAACTCATCCAGTTTGCTATGCGAAAAATCCATGTAGCGCCGGGCCTGATGCACCATCTCCAAGCGATCGGCATCTTTCACGACCTTGGCCTCAGGTGAGTCCGCCGCCTCATATTCCTCCCAGAGAGAAAGATAGCCCGTGCCACCTTCAACTTCGGATAGCAAGCGCTCGGCAGCCGCCCGTTCAGCCGCATGTTTTGTCGCTTTGCCCAGTAGCGCCGTGCTCCGCTTGGGCAGATCGGTGAGGATGCTCTCCGGCAGGTCGTGAAGCAAGGCGATGCGCAGCACCCGCTCCACGTCCAAGGGGGCGGCGAGTCCGTGACTCGCGTAGTCAGCGTTGATGGCGTCGGCCAACAGCATGGCCAGGAAGGCTGTCAGATACGAATGATCGGCCACAGATTCCGGGTTGGCTACGCCGGCCAGCAGCCAGCCGGTCCTGGGCAGACGCTTCAGATCGTTGGCGTGATCCAGGAGTATGCGGCGCGCCCCGCTCATGCCTCAGCCTCCGCCAGGCCGTGCCAGAGCAGGATCAAGGCCTGGTTGCCAGCCCGCCGCTGGTTGAAAGGATCGCGCCCGCCGAAAGACAGACGGCGTGCGACGGTTTGACCGGGCCCCGCCAGGGCCAGCACGGTTCCGGCCGCGGCGTCGTCCCGCCCCAACAACACGAGTCCATAATCCGCGCCCCCACGTTCCCGGATGCGAACAGCGATTTCCCTGCCGAGTTCTTCAGTGAGGACGCCTGCGAGTGGATGGGCGGGGCCCACTTCATCCAGGCCCAATTCATCCAGGTCCAGCTCGCCCATATCCGATTCAGTCCAGGATGCGGCAACGGGATCGGTTCCGGGTTGGGCCGTGCGCAATGCC
>CAYZLP010001164.1:0-1746 GCA_964478635.1 uncultured Caldilineaceae bacterium | reverse complement strand
GCTCTCCCCTGGAAACGACGTGTGAACTTATGGAACTGGAAAGCCTGAATCGAATTGAGCCACGCACCCTCAAAGCCAATGTGACGGAAATTTTACGCCAATCCATCATTGACGGATCGCTGGCGCCGGGAACCGAGTTCAACCAAGCCCAACTGGCCGAACGGCTAGGCGTCAGCCGTGGCCCCATCCGCGAAGCCATGGGCCAGCTCGAGCAAGAGGGCCTGATCGAGAGTACACCCTACAAAGTCGTCGTCATTACGCGCCTGACGCGGCGCTACGTGGAAGAGATCTACTCCGTACGCACAGCCCTGGAAGAATTGGCCATCGAGCGGGCCATCGACCGGTTGACGGAGAAGGATCTGGCCTATTTTGACGAGATTATCGCAGAGATGCGCCGCGCCGCCCGCCGGGGGGACAAGAACCGGATGGTCGAGCTCGATCTCCATTTTCACGAATATCTGCTGCAGATTGCGGACCACCATCTTGCCCTCAAGCTCTGGCGCGTGCTCGAGGTGGGCGTCCGGCGCTGCCTCCACATCCGCCACGAAATCTACACGTTCCTGGATGAGGTCGTCGGCAGTCATCCGACCCTGGTCACGGCGCTGGCCGAAGGGGACCTGGAGCAAACCCGGGCGATTCTCCACGAGCATATTGCCGAGTCCGTCTCCCACATCCTCGCCAGTTTGCCGCCCGAGGAAGAGCCTGAGCAAGAGCCTGACCTGGAAGCGACCGAACTTGAAGAAGAAAGCCTGGCAACCGAATGAGCGCACGCGCGATCGATCCCATCGCTTTGGAAATTCAGTGGCAGCGCCTCATCAGCATTATGGATGAGGTAGACAACGCCACGGTTCGCACTTCTTTCTCAACCATCGTCGGCGAAAGCCGGGATTTTGCCTGTATCCTGGTCGATCAGGACGGTTCCTCTCTCTGCCAGTCTAGCTTCAGCCCGCCCAATTTTTGCGTGGTGCTGCCGCGGACGGCCAAAGTCCTGCTCGACAAATTCCCGCTGGAAACGCTTCGCGAAGGGGATGTGCTCTGCACCAACGACCCCTGGATCGGAACGGGGCATCTGCCCGACTATGTGGTGCTGACGCCCGTCTTCGCCCACGGCAAACCCATCGCCTTCATGGGCACGGTCGCTCACCTGGCCGACGTGGGCGGCCACCGGGGCGACATCGAGGCCTACGACGTCTTTACGGAAGGCGTACGGGTGCCGCCATCCAAGCTCTACATTGCCGGCGAAGAAAATGAACTGCTCTTTGAGATTATCGGCAACAACTGCCGGGTTCCCCACATGGTCCTGGGCGATTTGCGGGCCATCGTCGGCACCCACCAGATCGGCGCGCGGCGTCTGCGCGAGTTTCTAGAAGACTACGAGATGATGGACATCGTCGCTCTCTCCGACGAGATCCACACCCGTTCCGAGCGCCTCATGCGCGAGCGGATCGAGGCGCTGCCCGACGGATTCTACGAGTTCGGGCTGGACATCGACGGTTACATCGAAATCGTCCATCTCCATGCCCGGGTGGAGATCCGGGGCTCGGATATCTTCGTCGACTACAGCGGTACGTCGCCCCAGACGCGGCTGGGCGCGATCAACTGCGTCTACAACACGACCTACGCATCGACCCTCTATCCGTTCAAATGCGCCCTCGTGCCGCGTATTCCCAACAACGAGGGTCTCTTTCGGCCGGTCAGCGTCACTGCGCCCAAGGGCTGCATTCTCAACTGCACCCATCCCTATCC
>CAYZLP010001163.1:0-1747 GCA_964478635.1 uncultured Caldilineaceae bacterium | reverse complement strand
CGAGTGGATAGGTTCCACACATCGCCGTGCCGCGCAATTCGTGATGTTGGCAGTCGCCCCCCGCGGAGCCGCAGGCGCGCCATACCGAAGCCGTCGGAAACTGCGGCCTGTTCCATGGGCATGGCGGGCGGAAAATCATGTCATGGGCGCATCCTGCAGGAGGCTGCGCCGTCCAAGGGCGCACGGCCCGAGGAGTACAACCATGGAGCAACTGCGCAACCTGAAGGATCTGAGCGGATTCGCGCTCGCCGCCAGCGATGGCGAGATCGGCAAGCTGAAGGAAGTCTATTTCGACGACCTGGTCTGGTTCGTGCGCTACCTGGTAGTGCGCATGGGAGGCCGGTTTCTCGGTCGCGAAGTGCTGATCGCACCGCAGGTGATCGAGTCCGTCGACGCAGACGGCCGGTGCATCAACGTGAAGCTCACCTGCGCGCAAGTGGAGAACAGCCCGCCGGTGAGCAGCGAACTGCCGGTTTCACGTCATTACGAAGCGGAATACCACCGCTACTACGGACTCGAACCCTACTGGGCCATGGGGCCGATCGGGGCGCCACCCGCGCCGAGGCCGATGCCGCTGCCGGCGGTTCCGCCGCGCGAGGCGGAGCACCCGCACCTGCGCTCGAGCGACGAGGTCTGCGGCTATCGCATCGCGGCCCGTGACGGCGAATTCGGCAAGGTGGAGGACTTCGTGATCGACGAATCCGACTGGAGCATCGCCTACGCCGTGATCGACACCCGCCGCTGGCTGCCCGGACGCACGGTGCTGATTTCGCCGGCGTGGGTCAAGGCCGTCGACTGGCCAGGCCGTTCGATCACCGTGGATCTCGAGCGCGAAGCCATCAAGACCGCGCCCGAATACGACCCTGAGATGGTGATCACCGCGGAGTATGAGGCGCGGCTGCTCGGCCACTATGGCAAGTCACAGCGGTCGCCTCGCGGGACCAGGCAACGGGGAGCGAGCCATGCCTAGCATCTGGATCGTGTCTGCGAACGGTGCGCAAGCAAGCATCTACGCGGCCGAGTCGCCGACGGCGCCGCTGGTCGAAGTGAGATCGCTCGTGCACCCGGAGGTAAAGGTCAAGGAGCGGGAGCTCACGACCGATCGCCCCGGCCGGACCTTCGACAGCTTCGGCACGGGCCGGCACGCCAAGTCGTCCGCGGTCGGGCCAAAGTCGGAATCTGTTCCGAGTGACATAGCTTCAGCAGCCACATCGAGGCTCGGATCCGTGGCGAACAACTCCAGCAGCAGTCGTGAGGTGTGTGAGGATGGAACGGTCAGGTGCCGCCGCGCTGAGCCCGTGATCCGCATACGGAGATCTCGATAGTCTCGCTCCGCCGCGAGATCGACCGGGTACGAGAACGCCAGCGTTCGCTCCTCGAGGCTCCACTTGCCGCGTGTCTGACTCGTATCGATCGCGACCCGTCCGAGGAGAATGCGTCGACGCCCAAGACCCTTAAGTAGCTGCTCGAGTCCGTCGAGAAACTGCCGGTTGTCCGGCCCGCCGCCTGCCTTGAAGAACAACTGGACACCCGCGCCCGTCGAGTGCACGGTGTAGTGGGCGTCCATCGCTCGCCCGGAATCGTCTAGGACCGCCAGTTCACTGCTCACCTTCGGAACGCTACCAGACCAGCGTGAGACTGCTCCCTGCACCGACTCCGTCACTGACATGATGTCGTCATCGGGCGTGCGCCCCTCACCCCATCCTCTTCATGACCTCGGCGACGCGTTGCATGTCGCGTTCGGCGT
>CAYZLP010001162.1:0-1750 GCA_964478635.1 uncultured Caldilineaceae bacterium | reverse complement strand
CTGCACCGGCGCGCCGCCCTGGGCCGCGGACGCACGGACCGCATCCCAGAGTCGCGCCATGCGCAGGCCGATCTCCGGCGGTGAGGGGTTGGGCATCTCGCCGTTGCGGACGCGCACGAACTGTTCCCATGGTCCCCGGGAGGCAGGAACGCGCACGGGCATGAGGCGATGCTGGCCGGCGCGCTGCACTTGCAAGCGTTCCCCCCAGACGCCGGTACGCAAGATGCCGCCCGTACAGAAGACGCGTACGTCCGACGCGCAGGAGGGGATCGTCTCGCCACAGCCGCTCAGGGTGACCAACGCGCCCGACGCGAGGCGAGCCATCACCGAACCCGTGATATCGACAGGTGCGCCCCGATGGTCGAGCCACGCACTGACTTCCGCAAACTCTTCTCCGGCCAGGTCGGCCACGGTGTTCAGCAGGTGCGCGCCCGTGTCGAAGAGGAAACCGCCGCCCGCCAACTCCGGCGCCTGGCGCCAGGTATTGACCGTATGCTCGCGCCAGCCCTGCCAGACGACGGCGTGGATATTCAACACCGTCCCCAGTTGGCCGGAATGGAGCAGCGCGGCCGCTTTGCGAATCTGCGGCGAGAGGCTGCCGTTGAAGGCAACGACCAATAGGCGACCGGTCCGATTGCGCGCGGCGATCAAGCTTTCCGCTTCGCCTACCGTCATGACCATGGGTTTTTCCAGCAATACGTCGAGGCCGGCTTCCAGACAGGCCGTGGCTTGGTCGTGATGAAAGGCATGGGGTGTGCAAATCAAGGCTGCGTCTAGGTTGGCGCCATGGCGGACCAGAGCCTGGTCCAAACCGGCAACCCGGGGCGGCGGCGGCAGACCGATCTCCCCAAAGGCCTGAGCCATTTGCCCGTACGCCGTTTCCGATGGCTCGCAGATCAACCCAATCGTGGCGCTATCTGGCTGTTGGAGCATCTGGCGAACGTGGTGGCGGGCCATGCCGCCTGCGCCGACTACGACGACCCTTGCAGGCGGGCCGCCGTTGCGATGCGCTTCATTGCCCATCGTCAAAGTCCTTTCGATTTGCGTTCTCTGTTGGTTTTCCGGGAAACTATTATCGGTCGGCGTGATTACGACGCCAAAAACCCGGCCGAAAACCCGCATGCATTGACGGTTGGTAGAAACTGTATGCGGAATCCCGGTGGAATTCACCAGGAGTGCCATGTGAAGGCCGATGTATTGACAATGGTGCCACAGGGCAGCCATTTTGTCCACCATTTAATTTCGCGCACAAATAAATCACCTTGGGGGTTGGATGCATGGACTTGATACTCGCTTCCCAAAGCCCCCGCCGCCGGGCCCTTTTGGAAAATCTGGGCCTGAAATTTACCGCCCTTGCGACTGACATCGACGAAACGCCACGCCCCAATGAAGCGCCGGAGGCACTTGCTGTAAGGCTTGCCGAAGCCAAGGCGCGGGCCGCTGCCCGTGCAGTTGATTGGCGATCGACCCTAATCCTGGCTTCGGACACGGTCGTCGCGCTAGGCGATGAGTTGCTGGGCAAGCCCGTAAATGGTGACGATGCCCGCCGCATGTTGCAGCGCTTGCGTGGTCGCACCCACGTCGTCCATACGGCCGTCAGCGCGCTGGCCCACCCCGACGGGTTGGTGGCCAAGGGCGTCCGCCACGCGCTGCGGGTCATCGGCGGCGACGCGGTCGGGCCGCTGATCGAGACGCTCAAGGACGTGGAGGGCACCGACCTGGCGCTGGCCGTGCTGGCGACGCTGCCCGA
>CAYZLP010001161.1:0-1758 GCA_964478635.1 uncultured Caldilineaceae bacterium | reverse complement strand
ATCAAAATCACATCCTGACCAGCGTCACCAAACGGAAGCGAGGTTGTCATGAAGAAGATCATCAACGCACCGGCTGACTTTGTCCCCGAAATGCTGGACGGTCTTATCAAGGCTCACCCCGATCAACTCGCATACGAAGAAGAGCTTCACTGTATTGTACGGGCCGACTCGCCGGTTGAAGGCAAGGTTGCCCTGGCCACCGGCGGCGGTTCGGGTCACTTGCCCGTCTTTCTCGGCTACGTGGGCAAGGGCATGCTCGACGGCTGCGCCGTGGGCGACGTCTTCTCGTCTCCCAGCGCCGACCAGATGTATACCGTTACCAAACGCATCGACGGCGGCAAGGGTGTCGTCTACATCTACGGCAATTACGGCGGCGACGTCATGAACTTCGACATGGCGGGCGAGATGGCCGACATGGACGACATCGAGGTCCGCACCGTGCTCGTGAAGGACGACGTGGCCTCGGCCCCGCCCGAGGAAGCGGACCGGCGCCGGGGCGTGGCCGGCATGGTCTTCGCCTTCAAGACCGCGGGCGCCAAGGCCGATCAAGGCGGCGACATCGATGAAGTGGTGCGGATCGCCGAGAAGACCCTGGATCGCACCCGCACCATGGGTGTGGCCCTCTCGCCTTGCACGGTGCCCATGGCCGGCAAGCCCACCTTCACCATCGGCGAAGGCGAAATGGAAATCGGCATGGGCATCCACGGCGAGCCGGGCATGAAGCGCGAAGCCCTCCAGACTGCGGATGAGATTACCGAACGCATGGTGGCGGCCATTTTGGACGACCTGCAGCCTGGAGACGGTGATCGGCTGGCGGTCATGGTCAACGGCCTGGGCGCCACGCCGCCGGAAGAACTCTACGTCATATTCCGCAAGGCCCATGAGATGATTACCGATCGCGGCATGAGCGTCTATCGGGCGTATGTGGGCGAGTACGCGACCTCCATGGAGATGGCCGGTGCGTCGATCACGCTGCTGAATGTCGACGATGAGCTGGCCGGTCTGCTCGATCATCCGGCCCGCACGCCCTTCTTCATTCAGGTGTAAGGAGCCAATCGTGGCCGAAACGATCTCTGCAGAAGCAGTTGCGGCGGCGCTGGCGCGTGCAGCAACCGTGTTGGATGAACAGAGCGATTACCTCACCTCACTGGATCAGGCCATGGGTGATGGCGACATGGGCATCACCATGGCCAAGATCGCCAAGGCGCTCCAAGCCTACGTGGTCGAGACGCCGGTTGACGACATCGGCCAATATCTGGCCAAGGCCGGCATGACGGCCAACAAGGCCGGACCGTCTACCATGGGTACCCTGGTGGCAACGGCGCTCATGCGGGCCGGGAAAGAGGTCAAGGGAAAGGATAGCCTGGCGGCCGAAGATCTGGCCGTCATGTTCAAGGCGGCGGATCAGGGCATGCAGGAGCGAGGCAAGGCCAAGCCGGGCGACAAGACCATCATCGACGCCATCCACCCTGCTGCGGAAGCCTTCGCAGCAGCCGTGGAAGGCGGGGAACCGCTGGAGATGGCTGCACAACAGGCCCTCGCTGCGGCGGCCGAAGGCCGGGACCGCGTCACGCCGCTGCGCAGCAAAGTGGGTCGCGCAAGCTGGGTCGGCGAACGCACCGAAGGGAAAGTCGACGCGGGCTGCGCCATGTTTGTCATCGTCCTGGAGGCCGTTACGCCTTCGTAATTCGTTAGTAAATCCCGGCGGAAATGAACCCACAGTTTCTACCAGAGGTAGGAGTGCCGAATTTCCGCCGT
>CAYZLP010001160.1:0-1759 GCA_964478635.1 uncultured Caldilineaceae bacterium | reverse complement strand
TCTTCGGCGTACGCCGCATCACCATCGGTCAACCGCCGGCCCATGCCGAAACTACGCCACAAACCGTCGCCCGAGTCACTCCCGCCCCCGTCCCCAAGCCTCAGCCGTCGCCCTATACGCGCCTCCGCCACGCCATTGCCGCCAGCCTTGCCCTCATGGGGCTCATCGGCGGCCTCTTCTGGTCCGTGGCCTACGTCAACGGCGTCTACAATCGGGAGCATACGTGGATTAGCGCCAGTCGCTGGATGTATGAGAACATCCCCAGCGGTTCCGTCATTCTCTGGGAACTGTGGGACGATCCCTTGCCCAAGACGATTCCCGGTGAACCGGGGATGGATATGGGCACGGCGGGCTTGCGCAACAGCGACTGGAGTCCCTACGAAGAGGACACGGCCGAAAAATACGCGGTAATGCGGGAGCGACTGCAGGAAGCCGACTATGTGGCCTACAGTTCCAAGCGCATCTACGACAGCGTCGACGAACTGCCCGAGCGCTATCCGCTGACGAATCTCTACTATCAGCGCATGTTTGACGGCAGCCTGGGCTTTGAACTGGCCGCAGAGTTTACCTCACCGCCCCGGCTTTTCGGCCTGGCCTTCGACGATCGCCACGCGGACGAAAGCTGGAGCCTCTACGATCACCCGCAGACGCTGATCTTCCGCAAAGTGCGGGATCTGAGCGACGCCGAATATGACGCACTCTTTGCCGGCAGTTGGGAGAGCGCCGTACCTTTCTACCGGGGCAAGGATTCGCCCTTGAGCCCCCTGCTCAACGCCATGGGCCTGGGCAGCGACCCCGGAACGGAGAACACGGGGCTGCTCAACCGCATCATCGGTCTGGCCACCGGCGGGGCGTCGATCAGCCGGGAGGAGGGCGACCCTACGCTGCTCTTCGAAGAACCGATTTCTGAACTGCCCCTGGTCGATGACTACCGTTGGAATACCTTCGCCAGCGAGCATCCCGGCGCCGCCGTGCTGCTCTGGTGGCTTGTCGTCTCGCTACTGGGTTGGATTGCCTGGCCCCTGCTCTTCGGTCCGTTGCGCTCCCTGCGCGATCGCGGCTATTTTTTCAGCCGTACGCTGGGTTGGCTGTTGGCGGGCTGGCTGCTCTGGTGGCTGGCGAGTCTCGGTTGGGTGCATAACACGGTAATCGGCGCATGGTTGACACTGGGCAGCGTAGCAGTATTGGGGATCGGCGCGGCCTTGCTTCAGCGGAAGCGCCTTGGCGCATATCTGCGCGCGCATTGGGGGCTCCTGCTGGTCGGCGAGGCGCTCTTTGCCGGCGCCTATCTCTTCTTCGTGCTAATTCGCGTTGCCAATCCCGACATCTGGCAGCCCTGGTTCGGCGGCGAGAAGTTCATGGAATTCGCCTTTCTCAACGGCATTCTGCGCAGCCCGACCTTCCCGCCGGTCGACCCCCACTTTGCGGGCGGCTTCATCAACTACTATTATTTCGGCATCTATCTGGTCGCGTATCTCATCAAGCTGACCGGCATCTATGCGGAAGTGGCCTTCAACCTGGCCATCCCTGCCCTCTTCGCCCTGACGATCCTGCACGCCTTCGGGCTGGCCTATTCCGCAGTGCCGGCCGCCAGTCATCTGCTGCGCGTAGAGCCTGATGACATGCTTGATTCTGGGCCTCCGCGGAAACCGGACGGTGAGCCGGGCTGGCAGATTGGACTGACGGAGGCGCTGCTGGCGCCCCTCTTTGTCGCCGTTATCGGCAATCTGGACGGCTTCGGCCAGATCGCGCGCAGCCT
>CAYZLP010001159.1:0-1768 GCA_964478635.1 uncultured Caldilineaceae bacterium | reverse complement strand
ATATCAATACGGGACAAACGTTTTGCGCCGCGGGTTGCTCGGCTTGGCGCTGGCAGCCGGTCTTCTGGGTCTCAGCGGCTGCGGCACGACCGAAGGTCCTGACCTGACCGAAATCCTGCCCTTGAACTGGGCGACAGTCGGCGAAACCGGTTTTCGTCTCTTGCCATCCGCCGCACAGTGGCGCCAGATCAATATTGATGGCGACGTAGAACCCGAATTCCTGTTGCTATACACGTATGGCGTCAAGAATATGTATGTGCCCGATGGAGAGTTGGACGTCTCCGCAGCCGAATCGGAACCCGGCGCCCCCATGGGCGCGGTGATCTACAATGGGCTCGAATCGGCCGAATTTGTGGTCGGTTCACCGGTGGTGGCAACTCCGCTCCAGCCAGCAGCTACCTATATTCCGTACCGCGTCGCGCCCTCTTATTGGCCGTCGCCCAATACTGGCTATGTGGGGAAATACAGCGATAGAGGCGAAATCACCCATGCCCAATACACCACGGACGAGACCGGTATGTGCGCCGGGGCGGAAGACGGGCTCCACGAACTGGTCATCTCCGATGGCGGCAATACACTGACCTTCGCCTGGTGGCGCAATCCCTATGAGGGCTTTGGCGCTACACAGCTCATGGCGCCGGGCGGTTTTCGGAATGCGACGACAGGCGGGCCGACGACCGAGATCGATCTGAGGGACATTGGAGCGCCTATCTGGTCAATCGATGCGTTCTATCCCCTGGCCGCACCCCAGAACCTTGAGGATGGCCGCGTCGTGGGCGGTTTCGCCGATCCCCAACGCTCCATGCAGTGTCGGGTATTTCGCTACTACCGGGAGCAGGCCACCAACGTTCAGAGCGATGACTATCGGATCGATGTGAACTATGTCGATGACGATCTGGGCATCCAGTTTTGTCGCGCCGGCGGGGATGCCGATCCCTTCTTCCCGGAAGCCGTTGCGCTGCGTTTTCTGCTGGATAGCGAGAGCCGGATGAACCTGCTCGATAGCGGGCTGGATCAGCAGACGAAAGAGCGCATAGTCAGAACCGTACTCTTCCTCGATCTGGAACGGGAACGGGATGTGGAGAGCTGCAATAATCGGTCCGGGTCAGAAAAACTGACCCTGTCGCGTTTTCGTGTCAACGCCTTGGAGACCCGAGCCGTCGTTCCCTATCTTGACCAATATCGCCGGTCACTGCCGGAGAACTTAGACGCCGTCCCGCGATCCCTCAGTTTCGTATGTGCCGAACTTACGACGATCGAACCCGGTGCCCCCTTGGCGCCTCCGGAAGATCCCGAGCTCCAGGCCCTGGTCGAGCTGGATGGAGATATCGATCGCACGCGTCTGCTATTTTTCTCGCTGGAGCATGAGGCGCCATCCGCCCGCGACATCAATGGGACCACGGTGCACTTTACCGACCGCTTCTACATCGTCGACCTGGAAGATGCCAGTGACTGGGGTCATAACGACTGCAAATCACTCCTGGCCGCAGATGCTCACGAGCCGCGCGGAGGCGCGCAATGAATTACTCGCGACGTCAGGGCGCAACCTCGGTCGAATTGCGGGCTTTCCTGGAAGCGGGGGAATCTGAACGGGTCGCCTTTGTGAGCGCCCGGACCGCGACGAGCGCCGTGGCCGAAACGCTGGCCGCCATGGCCAACGCCAACGGCGGGCTGGTCTTTCTCGGCGTGACGGCCAAGGGCAAAGTGCAGGCGAACAACGATGGCGCGGCCCTGCGCGACAAGGCCATCGAGGCGGGATTGCTCACCG
>CAYZLP010001158.1:0-1774 GCA_964478635.1 uncultured Caldilineaceae bacterium | reverse complement strand
CGGCCTGGAACTACGTGGCCATCACCCAGGGCATTCTGGGCATCCGCCCCGGCTACGGTGGGCTGGAGATCGCACCCGTCATCCCGGAGGACTGGCCCGGCTTCCGCGCGACGCGGATCTACCGGGGCGTTACCCATCGGATCGAAGTAATCCGTCGCGGTCCCGGCAATAGCGTGCAGCTGAGCGTCGACGGCGTGCCGCTCGCCGGCGCCGTCGTTCCCGTCTCCTCCGACAAAACCGAGGTGACCGTTGAGGCGGTCATCGGATCATAGAAAATCAGGTGAAGCATCATGCAGCAGCAGTATACCTTTCCCGCCGACTTCCTCTGGGGCGTGGCGACCTCATCCTATCAAATTGAGGGCGCCTGGCAGGAAGACGGCAAGCGCGAATCGATCTGGGACCGTTTTGCCCATACGCCCGGGACGATTGAGGACGGCAGCAACGGCGACATTGCCTGCGACCACTATCATCGCTGGCCGGAAGATATCGCCCTTATGCGGTCGCTGGGCATCCAGGCCTATCGCTTTTCGATTGCCTGGCCGCGCATTCTTCCTGGGGGAACCGGTCAGGTCAATCAGGCCGGCCTCGATTTCTACAGCCGTCTTGTGGATGGCTTGCTTGAAGCCGGCATCACGCCGTGGGTGACGCTCTACCATTGGGATCTGCCGCAGGTTCTCCAAGACGCAGGCGGATGGCCGGTGCGATCAACGGCCGAGGCTTTCGTGGAGTACGCTGACGTGGTCACCCGCCGTCTGGGCGATCGCGTCAAGCACTGGATCACCCACAACGAACCCTTCGTCGTGGCCATGATGGGTTACTGGTGGGGGGAACATGCGCCCGGACTCACCGATATTTCACTCGCCTTCCGCACCACGCACCACGTGCTGCTCTCCCATGGCTGGGCCGTGCCCGTCATCCGCGGCAACAGTCCGGACGCGCAAGTGGGCATAACGCTCAACCTGAGTGACTATGTACCCGCGTCCCCCAGCGCGGCCGACGTTCGGGCCGCCACCCAGGGCGACGGGCTTGGCAATCGGCTCTACCTCGATCCTCTCTACGGCCGCCGCTACCCGGCCGACCTCATGGCTGAATTTGAAAGCCGCACCGGCGAGTCCATGAATGATTGGGTGGAAGCGGGCGATCTCGAAGCAATTGCCGTCAAAACCGATTTCCTGGGCGTGAATTTTTACAACCGTTGGGTCGTTCGGGATGATGAAGCCCCGAACAACCTGCCGCCCACCGTGACGACTGTTGATTCGGAATTTACGGACATGGGATGGGAGGTCTACGCGCCCTCTTTGCGGCGGCTATTGGCGCGGCTGCACTTCGATTACCAGGTTCCTGCCATCTACATCACCGAAAACGGCGCTGCCTATGGCGATGGGCCGGACGCAGATGGTCGAGTCGTTGACGTGCGGCGCATCCGTTACATGCACGAGCATCTGGCCGCTTGCCATGAAGCCGTCGCCCTGGGCGCGCCCTTGCGGGGGTATTTCGCCTGGTCGCTCATGGACAATTTCGAGTGGGCCCACGGCTATACCAAACGCTTCGGCATCGTGTGGATCGATTACGAAACCCAGGAACGGATCCCCAAAGAGAGCGCCTACTGGTATCAGGGCGTGATCGGGCGGAATGGATTCTGATGGACCGCTGAATCCGCGGTCCATCACTTTAGCTGCGCGTTGAGCCGGGCTTTTTCCTCATCCGGCAGTTCGCTCCAGTGGAGGCCCAGGAGGGATGCCTGCATGGCGTAAAGCAGGTTGCGGGTGGCGTT
>CAYZLP010001157.1:0-1782 GCA_964478635.1 uncultured Caldilineaceae bacterium | reverse complement strand
GGCGAAACCATGGGCTTCGGCGTTCTGGCCCGGGTCGGCATGGGCGTGAACCCGGATGCGATGCACGCAGAGCGGGTCGACGGCTACAATCCCCTGGCCGTGGCCGACGCCATCGAGCGCAAGCAGCAGATTCTGCTCGCAGGACGCGGGCCGGTGCTGTTGGACACCATCACCTACCGCTTCTCGGGCCATTCGCCATCGGACGCCATGGCCTATCGCACCAAGGAGGAGCTGGAACTCTGGCGCGGGCAGGATTCCATCATCGGCTACCGGGACTACCTGCTGGACAACGAACTCGCGGCAGCAGATGCGTTGGACATCTATCCCGAAGAGATCCTGGGCCGCCTCACCCGCGTGCTGGAAGCGGCAATCTCCCTGGAAACTTCGCCCCGGGTCAACGTCTATGGCGACGAGATCGGCGCAATGATGTTCTCCGACACGCCCATGGATGCAATGGCCGAGGGCGAGCCCGAAGTGCTGATTCCTCAGGAAGAGAGCCGCCTCCAGCAGACCCTGGCCAAGCACCGCTTCGGGCTGGACGAGGCGGGCAAGCCTCTGCCCAAGCTGCGCACCCTCACCTATGCCGAGGCGCTCTACGAGGCCATGATGCATCGCTTCTACATCGATCCGACCATGGTGGCCTACGGGGAGGAAAACCGGGACTGGGGCGGCGCGTTCGGCGTCTACCGGGGCCTGACCGAATGCCTGCCCTATCACCGTCTCTTCAACACGCCCATCTCCGAAGGCGCGATTGTGGGCTCGGCCGTCGGCTACAGCCTGAGCGGCGGTCGCGTCGTGGCCGAACTCATGTACTGTGACTTCATGGGCCGGGCCGGCGACGAAATCTTCAACCAGATGGCCAAGTGGCAGGCCATGTCGGCCGGCGTTCTCAAGATGCCCCTGGTCTTACGCGTTTCGGTCGGCTCTAAGTACGGCGCGCAGCATTCCCAGGATTGGACCTCCATCGTGGCCCACATGCCGGGGCTCAAGGTCTACTTCCCGGCCACGCCTTACGACGCCAAGGGAATGCTCAACCTGGCCCTGCGCGGCACCGATCCGGTCGTCTTTTTTGAGAGCCAACGCCTCTATCCCGAACCGGAAACGCTGGTCGAAGGCGGCGTGCCGACGGACTATTACGAAGTGCCCGAAGGCGAACCGGCCGTACGCCGCAGCGGCCGGGACGTGACCATCATCACCCTGGGCGCAACCCTCTACCGCGCGCTGGAAGCCGCGGACGAACTGCAGGCGAAGTACGGCGTCAGCACCGAGGTGATCGACGCCCGCTTCCTCAACCCGCTCAACTACGGCCCCCTGGTCGAGTCCATCAAGAAGACGGGCAAGGTCGTCCTGGCATCGGACGCGTGCGAGCGGGGCTCGTTCATGCACACCATGGCCTCCAACCTGAGCCAGCTGGCCTTCGACCACCTGGACGGCCCCATCGCCGTGGTAGGCGCCCGTAACTGGATCACGCCGCCGGCCGAAATGGAGGACGGCTTCTTCCCGCAGAAAGAGTGGATCATCGACGTGCTCCACGAACGGGTACTGCCGCTGCCGGGCCATCGCGTGTCGACACGCCAGGGAATCGGTGAGATATTGACGTTGAATCGCGCAGGGATTTAACGGAACGCTCTCGAGAAGAACGCCCCCGGCACGGCCCACGAAGTCATTGTTGACCGGCGTAAGCCTGGGCCGTGCCGGGGGCGTTTGTGGGGGAACTGTTTTCGGAACAGCCGTTATCGAATGGTGAAGGTGTTCGTTATGTCAAAACGATCGAACGCAGCA
>CAYZLP010001156.1:0-1784 GCA_964478635.1 uncultured Caldilineaceae bacterium | reverse complement strand
AACATCAAGCAGAAGGATTTGGCCGAACTGGCCCTGCCGGAGCTTCAATACCAGGAATCCTAAGCTGTGCAGCCTCTTTTCGATCAGCGCCAGAATTTCAATGCCCTGGTGCGGGCCGGCGCCGACATCGTGACGGGCGTCCAGAGCCACGTGCCCCAAGCCATGGAATTCACGGAGGACAAGCTCGTGCTATTCGGCCTGGGCAATCTCTTTTTCGATCAGATGTGGGCGGAGAATACGCGCGAGGGGATCATCGTCAAACACACCATCTACGACGGCCGCCACCTGAGCACGCAGGTGTTGACGACGCTCATCTATGATTACGGCCAGCCCCGCTGGATGTCGGCCGCCGAGCGGGAAACCATGCTAGAGCGGGTCTTCGGGGCAAGCTACTGGTAGCTGCACCCGGCAGCCTGAGCCTGTCGAAGGCGGATTTAAAGTGGAAGATCACTGATTTCGTCCACCTTCGACAGGCTCAGGCTGCGTACTGGGCGAGTGCCGTCGTGCGCTACTCCATGTCCACGCCGACGACGCTGGAAACGGAGACCATCTCGCTTTCGGCCAGTTCGAAGCCGGCGTCGCCTTCCCCGCGCACGACCAGTCCCCGCTCGACCATGAGGGTCGTGAAGTCAGCCTGGAAATCACCCAGGAGCACGACATCGCCTTCATCGGTCGTGGCGCAGGTATAGTTCACCCGCTTGCCATCGAAGCCGATGGTCGCGCCCTGGCCGGCGTTGAGGCAGAGCATGCCGTCGGCCAGCGTCACTTCGGTCATGCGCATGGTGATTTCGTTGGATTCGACCAGCGAGAATCCGTCGTTGCCGTGGGTTGTGATGCCCCGGGTCACCACCAATTCATCCAGCATGGGACTCACCAAATCTCCGAGCAGAACCACGTCACCTTCATCGGTCGTGCCGCAGGTGTAATTCACGCGCTCGCCGTCAAAGGCTATGGTCGCGCCTTGGCCCGCATTCAGGCACTCCGTGCCGTCGGGGAGGGTGATGGAGGCAACAAACGTTTCGTCGTCAACCGGCGCGGCTGCTTCCTCTTCCGCCGGTGATTCGGTGGCGCCGGCCGGTGGCGCAGCAATCGGCGCCACACATGCGCTCATAACAAGGGTTGTCAATGCGAGCAAGATGAGGAGCAGCTGCGTGTGACCCCTTTTGCTTCGTTGGGTGATCTTCATTGTATTCCTTCCATTCATCGTTAAAGGTAATTGCCAAACGCTTGGGTGCAGGGGCCAAACGCCTTCGACAGCGAGACAGCTGCGGGAAGACGGCGACGCCGCGACGACATAACGTGAGATGCTGCAAAAAGGTTCTCACGCTTCGGAAGCTGAGCAGCATAGGCCATTAGGGCTTGCGTGCGATGGCGCGGTGATAAAGATTGAGATATTGGCGGGCGCTCTTGTCCCAGGAGAAGTCCTGGGCCATGGCCTGCTGAATCATGCGCTGCACGTGATCCGGCCGGTCATAAAAGGTGCTCACCGCCCAGCCGACCGTATCGTAGATGACGCCGGGGGTCAGATCATAGAACTTGAAGCCCGTCCCCTCACCTGTCGCCTCGTTATACTGCACGACGGTGTCTTCCAGGCCGCCGGTGGCCCGGACGATGGGCAGCGTGCCGTACTTCAGCGAATAGATCTGGTTGAGGCCGCACGGCTCATAGCGGGAAGGCATGATGAAGAAATCCGAGCCTGCCTCAATTAGGTGGGCCAATTCGTTGCTGTAGCCGATATAGCTGCCGACACGGCCCGGATAGGCGCTGGGCAGCCAGCCGAAATA
>CAYZLP010001155.1:0-1789 GCA_964478635.1 uncultured Caldilineaceae bacterium | reverse complement strand
GTACTGCGTGATCGGGACACCCCTCACGTAATCCATCACGAAGTAGGGCCGACCAGACTCGGTGGCTCCGGCGTCAAGGATCTTGGCGATGTTCGGGTGGTCCATTAGGGCCAGCGCCTGCCGCTCCGCCTCAAAGCGCCCGATCACCTGCTTGGTGTCCATGCCCAGCTTGATGATTTTCAGCGCCACCTTGCGGCGGACCGGCTCTTGCTGCTCCGCCATGTAGATGTCGCCGAAGCCGCCTTCGCCGATCACCTGCAGCAGCTTGTAGGGGCCGATCTTCGAACCGGGCTGTTCACCACTCGTTGCTTGGTCGATAACGGCCGTGACCTCGACGGCAGGTGATTCGAGAAAATCACCTGCCCGGGAATAAGCGGCCAGGAGCGATTCGACCTCGGCGCGCAATGGGGTGTTGGCCCCGCAAGCTTCGTTCAGATACGCACGACGTCGCTCGGCAGTGTCATGTTCCAAGGCGTGCAGGAAGATCTCATTGGCTGCGGCGTTCCAGGTTCCCATCGCTCGTCCCCCGGTGAGCAATCTGCTCACCTGTCTGACAATGCGGATTCTGAGAGCGAGCTGCACGGCAAAAGTTGCGAGAAAACTGAAAAAGCTCACGCGTCGGAGACCTGGCGGTAGAGCCAGGTCCTAGCCAACGTCCAAAGGCGATCGGCAGCCCTTCGACTGATTCCCATGACCTCCGCTGCCTGTTTGTGCGTCAGTCCAGCAAAGTAGCGAAGTTTCACCAGCGTCGCGGCTCCGGCGTCGTGAATCTCCAATGCGGCCAGCGCCTCATTCAACTCCAGCAGCCCATCGGCATTCAGTTCCTCGGCAAGGTTGGCGTCGAGCGCGATGCGACTCCGATCACCGCCACATTTTGCCGCTTTCTTCTCGCGGGCGCGGTCGACCAAGATCCGCCGCATGGCTTCCGCAGCGGCGGCAAAGAAGTGACCCCGGGAATCCCAGTGTTGGGCTTGCTTCCCATCCACCAATCGGATGTACGCCTCATGGACGAGAGCTGTCGCTTGAAGAGTCTGGCCCGGCTTTTCGTGGGAGAGCTTCTGGGCAGCCAGGCGCCGAAGTTCTTCGTAGACGAGCGGCAGGAGCTGCTCGGCCGCCGCCGGATCCCCCTGATCGATGGCAGAGAGTATTCGCGTGACGTCGGACATCGCCGCGGCCCTCGTGGACCACATACACGCCCGCTATTGTATCAGCCGTATGGTGCCGGTATCTGAGAGTTGCGGCTCCGGATAAAGCGTCTCACCGCGGGGTACCCCGATGGGCGCTGACCGGTCACCGGTAAGCCGCCGGTTCAAGAACGTCTGTGCTCGCTTTCGGCAACTTGCCCATCGGCGTGCGAAAGGTTCCTTTGCCGACGCATTCCACGGCCCCATTTTAGCCGCTCAGCAGCCTCGGATTACACGCCGCCGGACGGAACCCTCTGTTGGGGCATGCGATGTTTCGAATTGGGGTCGTTTGGAGGGCAGGCTGCCGACTCGCTGCGAGCCGCCTATAGATCGTTCCATTGATGGGGCGCCCAGCGGCACTCGCCCGGTCAATTCATCTTAACGTGCCCGTGGCTGCCTTGCACGACGAATCCGGGACGGCCAAGCCGTTCCAAAATCGGTGGATTAATAACACATCCTCGGTCATTCCCTCGTCGCGTTGACAGCGCCATGTAGCGTGTACGCTCGCATCCATGGCTCAATCCAAGTCAAGAGAGGATTCCCCTCCATCAACCGTCAGCGCCGCCTTCATAAAAGCTGCATGTTCACAACGCTCCGTTGTGCTC
>CAYZLP010001154.1:0-1789 GCA_964478635.1 uncultured Caldilineaceae bacterium | reverse complement strand
CGCCGCCAGCAGTCACGGTCAGTCGATAAAGCAAGTCTGATGCGTGATCTCGCAACGTCTCATCGACAAACGAACCGTCTACCAGTTCCAAATTGGATAGGTCGAGTTGGACGGCTATTTCGGGTGGAAGATAGTGTCGGAAGAAATCGCGCGCGACATCTGGATCAGCAAAGGACTCACGGAAGTATCGATCGTGGGGGTTCGGGAGATCTTCAAGCATGCCCGTAGCTTACCATAAATAATGGACGATGACCAGACGGAAATATCATCATGAGATGCAAGAGAGAATAGAAAAGGATCCAATTTTATGCCAAGCAATGACCAACTGCCCCAAAACTGCCGCCTTGTCATCGTCGGTGCCGGCATCGTCGGCTGCAGCCTCGCCTATCACCTGACCAGGCTGGGCTGGCGCGATATCGTTGTCGTGGACCAGGGTCCGCTCTATGAAACTGGCGGCTCGTCGAGCCATGCGCCGGGGCTGATCTTTCAGACCAACTACTCCAAATTCATGACCCAATGTGCCATGTATTCGGTCAATTTGTACAAGGATCTGATCTACCGGGACACCCAATGCGCCTATCAGGTCGGCGGCATCGAAGTCGCCTATACTGAGGCCCGCCTGCGCGAACTGCAGCGCAAGCAAAGCGCGGCCACTGCCTACGGTCTGGAAGCACACGTCATTTCGCCCCGGGAAGTCGCGGATCTGATTCCCATTCTCGATCCGGCCGTGATCCAAGGCGGCTACTACGTACCCACGGACATGGACGTCCGCGGCTGGTACTGCGCGGCCGCGTTGGCCGAAGCGGCCATCGCGACCGGCGGCGCAGCCTTCCACGGCAACGTGCGCGTGACCGATGTTAGCAGTCGCAACGGACGCGCGGCGGGCGTCATTACGGATCAGGGCACGATCCAGGCCGAACAGGTTCTGCTGGCGACCAATGTTTGGGCCAGCGTTCTGCCGGAAAAGCTGGGGCTGCGCTTCCCCATTCTCGGCGTAGAGCACCAGTACGTCATCACCGAGCCGCTGGCGGAACTGGCGGCCGACAAAGATGTTTATGTCAAACACCCTATTCTTCGCCATCAGGACTTCTCCATGTATTTCCGCCAGCATGGCGATGCTTATGGAATCGGCAACTATCGCCATGAATCGCTGCTCTTTGAAGGCGATGCCGTAGGCGCCAGGGCCGAACGGGAGTTCACGCCCGAACACTTCGAGGTTGCCAAACGCGCGGCGGAAGAGTTGCTGCCCACCCTCCGCGGCAAAGAGTATGTGCGCAAATTCAACGGTTTCATGGCCTTCTCCACCGACATGGGGCCCATTGCCGGCGAGACGGACCTGCCCGGGCTCCTGGTCTGCCTGGGAATCTGGGTGACCCATGCCGGCGGTGTGGGCAAAACCATGGCCGAGTGGATGACCAGCCAGGCCACCGAGTTCGCGATGCACGAAATGTGGAGCCGCCGCTTCCAGCCCCACGCCGCCACCAAGCAGTGGATGTACGCCCGGGTCGACCGCCAGTACCAGGAGGTGTACGACATCATCCACCCCCAGCAACAGATGGAAAACCCGCGCAACGTGCGGGTCGCCCCCATTCACCAGCGATTGGTGGAACAGGGCGCGCACTTCCATTCGGTGGCCGGTTGGGAAGTGGCCCAGTGGTATGAAGAGAACGTCCGCCTGCTGGAAGAATATGACGCGCGGATCCCGCATCGGGAAGGTTGGGAGGCCATGAACTGGTCGCGTATTCAGGGCGCGGAACACCTGGCTCTGCGCGACAAGGTCGGTCTCTAC
>CAYZLP010001153.1:0-1789 GCA_964478635.1 uncultured Caldilineaceae bacterium | reverse complement strand
CGCTACCAGCGTGACATCTCTGGTCAACCGGATCGTCCGGCAGATTGCCGGACCTACGAAAACCATGGTCGCGTACTGCGCTCAGGTTGGCCTTTCTCTGTGCAACGTCTTGTCGGTCTCTACCTACCAGAGGGAGAAGGCATACCATGGGACAATACATTATCGTCAGCGATGCCGAGTCTCAAGCGGGCGCAGCCATCGTAGGCGCCCTGGCCCGGCACGGTTGGCTCGTGACCATCGCCGCAACGCCGGATGAACTCAGCCGCCAGGTCACGCTCCACGGCCCGCCCGCACTGCTCATCTGTCTCACCGGCGCCCTTGACGATGAGGCGGCCGAGGCCATCGTCGCCCTGCGGCGCACCCACAGCATGTTGCTCCTCCTCGTCCTCAGTGGCGACCAGGAGATCGAACCCGACCGCCCGCTCTGGCTCCATTCCGACGATTTCATGGTCTGGCAGCCCAACGAAACCGAACTGATGCTGCGCGTACGGCGCCTCATGGCCCTCAATCGCCAGCGCACGGCGGCCTACGCGCCGGCCGCCCTCACCGATCCCGAAGCCTCGACCTACGAGGTCGCCTGGGCCAGCCGCGCCTACCAGCAGAACCAGTGGCGCCAACTGCTCTCCCCCACAGAGCTGCGCATCATCGATCGGTTGGAGCAGGCCCGCGGCCAGCTTGTGACCATGGAAGACCTGGCCACCTGCGTCTCCGGCGCCGACGAAAAGTCGCGCATCGATGCCCTGCGGGTCCACATCAGCCGGATTCGCAAGAAGCTGGAAGACTTCCCCTATCCGTCCCAACATATCATCACCGTGCGGGGCAGCGGCTATCGGCTGGATATGGGTGGATTGAGCTAGGCAGCGCTCACGCCTTCGAATATGATATCCCACACCACAACCAAATAGAGTGGAATGTCACGTTCTGAGCCCGGCGCAGGGAGTAAATCGGCGCCGGGCTTCGTCTCAGCCGCGCATTTTTTGCGGAAGCAGTCCGCCCGCGATTGGCAAGGCAGCGGCCCCGGCTGCCCTATGCCACCGCTTGGCCGGTCCCGGATCCGAGTTCCTGGGATTCAAAGACGTAATGTCTATTCGCGAATGGCCCGGATGTAGCGCTCCGCCGAGCGGATCACGGCGCGCTTGCCATCCTGGGCAGTCACCTTATCCCACCAGCCGCTGTAGATGCGGTCGAAGGCATAGGGCGTCACCGCATCCACAATCCCCTGCACAGCAGCGCCATTGAGCGGCACCTGATTGGGAAATGAGTGCATGAACGTGACGTAGCGCGTATCAGCGACAACCATGATCGTGTCCGCCGTGAGCAGGACGCCCCGTCCTTCCGCCCCTGCCGACCAGTGCAATACGGTGGAGCCCGGAAAGTGTCCTCCGCAGCGGATCAGCGTGACCTCCTCGTTGACCGCATGGGCGGCGCCTTCCCAGAAGACGATGGCCGGATCGGGCCGCATGACCCACTGGCGATCGGCCCCATGAAGAAAAACCGGTGCATTGCCAAATGCCCGGCTCCACTCGACCATGGAATCATAGAAGTGGGGGTGAGAAATGGCGATGGCGTCGATACCCCCCATCGCGTTGACGGCCTCGACGGTCGCGTCATCGATAAAGCTGATACAATCCCACAACACATTGCCGCCGGGCGTCTGTACCAGGAGCGGGCGCTGGCCGATAGCGAATTTGGGCGTGGTGACGATGCCGGTCAGACCCGGTTCGAGCGCGCGCAGTTCATTGGCGTATTCCGCCCTCATGGCCGCCAGCGTGGTCCACGCCTGTCCCTC
>CAYZLP010001152.1:0-1794 GCA_964478635.1 uncultured Caldilineaceae bacterium | reverse complement strand
CAAGGATTCGTGCCGAAGTCCGCGGGCTTGCGCCGTGCGGGCAGGGTGTTGATGGCGGCCCGGCGGCTGAAGATACCCGGTTCGCCCGTGCCGGATTCCACCATTTCCAGCAAGTAGCGGGTAATTTCAGCCTGGCTCAGATCCCGGTCGGGCCAGACGGCCGAGTTGTTGGCGTTCCAGCGCTGCTCGTTGCCGACGATGTTCTTGGCATTCTTGCACTGGCGCATCTCTGCGTCGTCAAAATCGAAGAGCGCAATCATGGCCGTACGGCGTACGCCGCCGGAAACGGCCGCGCCGCCCACAGCGCACATGATATCGTGGCCGTCCAGCGGGCGCAGAAAACCGCCCTGGCGGGCCAGGATGCGATCGCGCACGAAGTTGAGCATGGTGCGCAGGGGCTCCGGTCCCGATGCCCGGCCGCCTTTGGTGAGCAGGGGCGCGCCGGCCGGCCGCACCAGCGAGAAGTCGAACTCCACATCGCCGCCTTCGAACCAGGTATTTAGCCCCAGACGCAGGGCTTCCGCCCAGCCTTCGGCCGAGTCGGGCACTACAAAGTGCGTCGGCGCTGCGCCGGACTGCCGCATGACCCGGGGTAACTGCTCCACGTACGTGCGCTCCACCGAATAACCGACGCCGCAGCCACTCATGGAGATGATCAGCGCTTCGACGAAAGCGTCGAGGCTGTCCACCGGCATATAGGAACAGTTGTAGATCGTGATATTGCTGCGCCGGGCAGCCGAGCCGGCCATAGCCAGCAGGCGCATGGAGGGCATGGCCTGCATGTTGAGAATGCCCTCGCGCAGGCGGACGTAGTCTTCCTCCGGCAATTTGTGTTCCGAGAGTTCGCGCAGAAATTCGACGGACCGGTTGACGGTCTCGATCCACGTCTCGCGGCGCATATGGCCGTAGTTGAAGCGGGCATATTTATCGTAATACTGGAACTTCTGCAGTTGCGTCGGGAAATATTGATCCGAGGCGGCGAAAGCCTCCCGAACGTCTTCGGGAATGGGCCGGTCGGCCCGCAGGCGCGCGCGCTCGGCCCGATAAAGGATGTAATGTTTGGCCGCTTCATACTCACCCGCGGCCAGAAGCACCATTTCCACGATGTCCTGTACTTGCTCGACGCTGGGCACTTTGTACTTGGCGGCAACGATATTGACGGCCCGCTGGGTCAATTCCGCCAGCGGCGTGTCCGGCTCCTTGTTCAGGCTATTGAAACAGCGCAGCAGGGCGGTCTCAATGCGCTGGGGATCAAACTCAACTTGCCGGCCGTCCCGCTTGACGATGAGATCCGGCACTTTGACTTCAACCTTGCCGGCAACGCCGTTGCCGTTGCTGTAGGGGGCATGATTGCCATTCCCATTTGTGCCGTTTGCTGCCGCTTCTCGGGCCGTGCTGGACTGGGAATTGAATGACTTGCCGCTCATGAAACACCTTTCTGTTCGACGACATAATAATAGTGCGATTGCGGCGCCGTCGGCGCGTGATAACAACGGCAGCAAGCCTCTTTGCTCCTGCCTGTCAGACAAACATGATTGGGGATAATCGCTCGATTCAAGAAATTCAGAGGTTGAATTAAGCCTCTGGCGCTGTAGAGGAACGTCCCATCACCCGATCGATTTCGGACAACACGTCGTTCAGATCTGAGAGTTCAAGATAGACGCTGGCAAAACGAATGTAGGCAACCTGGTCCGTTTTGGCCAAGTGATCCAGGACCAAGGTCCCAATGGAATGGCTGGGCACTTCGGCGCGACCCAGGCTCTGTAACTCATCTTCAATCTGGGCGGCCATCTG
>CAYZLP010001151.1:0-1797 GCA_964478635.1 uncultured Caldilineaceae bacterium | reverse complement strand
GCGACGGCCATTACGCTCCTCATCAACAGCATGGCGGCCTTCGCCCTGAGCAAGTACGAGTTCCGCGGGCGAGACGCGATATTCGTCGTGATCATCAGCACGTTGATGATTCCCATCTCCGTGGTCCTGGTCCCGGTCTTTTTGGTGATTACGTCAGTCGGGTGGGTGAACAGCCTCTGGGGCGTCATCATTCCCGGCGCAGCCACGCCCACGGGCGTCTTCCTCCTGCGTCAATACATGCTCACCCTGCCCGATGAGTTGCTGGCTTCGGCCCGCATCGACGGCGCGTCCGAATGGCGCATCTACTGGCAGATCGTGCTGCCCCTCTCCGCGCCGGCCCTGGCCGTTCTGGCTATCTTCTCGGTTATGTGGCGCTGGAACGACTTTCTCTGGCCCCTCATCGTACTTTCGCGTAGCGAACTCTTTACGCTCCAGGTGGGGCTCAATGCCTTCCAGGGTGAACTCAACGTCCAGTGGCACTACGTCTTGGCCATGACCGTCCTCACGCTGCTGCCCATCACCATCGTCTTTGCCTTCCTCCAGCGCTTCATCACCACCGGCATCGCCACCACGGGCATGAAGTAAGGGAGGGTTGATTGTCGATTGCTGATGACGGTATGCCGGCTGGTAGCGCCGGCTCATTAACCATTTTCGATTCATCATTTCCCAATAACCATTCCCCAGGAGTCGCCCTTGTCCCTTATCACCCAACTGTGGCTGGAAGCGCCCCTCTTCGACGAGACGCTGGCGCGCTTGCCCAAAGCTATCACCGTTGAAACCGCCACGGGCGACTGGCCCCGAGATCTGGCCGCGCTGGGCCGGGCCCAGGCCATCATCGCTTCGTCCCTGATTCAGTACAACGGCCAACTCTTTGCCCGGACGCCCGGGCTGCGCCTCATCGCGCGCACGGGAATCGGCGTCGACAACATCGATTTGGACGCGGCCACCGCAGCCGGCATCGTCGTGGTCAACACACCCGACGGCCCCACCGAATCCACGGCCGAGCACACGGTCGCCATGCTCCTGGCCCTGGCCAAGCGCCTCAAGCAGGGCAACGCCAACCTGGCCGCAGGCGAGTGGGGACCCCGCAAGCCGCCCCTCATCGGCATCGAGGTGACGGGCAAGACCCTGGGTTTGCTCGGCCTGGGGCGCATCGGCCGGCGTGTGGCGGCCATCTGCCGCCTGGGTCTGGACATGGAGGTAATCGGCTACGATCCCTACGTGAAGCCCGCTGCGGCCGCCGAGTTTGGCGTCACGCCGCTCTCGCTGGATGATGTCGTCGCCCGGGCTGATTTCCTGAGCCTCCACATGCCCGCCACGCCCGAGACCTACCGCATCATGGATGCCGCCCGCATCGCACAGATGAAGGACGGCGCCTACTTACTTAATCTCTCCAGGGGGCCCCTGGTCGATCCGGCCGCGCTGCTCGCCGCGCTGGACGGGGGCAAACTGGCCGGTGCGGGGCTGGACGTCTTTGACCCCGAGCCGCCCGCACTGGACGATCGCCTGCGCGACCATCCCGACGTCATCGCCACACCCCATTCCGCGACCCTGACCTACGAGTGCCGGCGCCGCATGGAGCGCATGGCCCTAGAGCGGGTCTTGGCCTTCGCCCGGGGGGAGCGGCCCGATAATGTGGTCAATCCCGCGGTCTATGACTGAGTTCAACCTAGTAAATCCCGGCGGAAATGAACCTACAGTTTCTATCAGAGGTAGGAGCGCCGAATTTCCGCCGTGGTACGGGTGCTGAGCACCGTCGAAGCATTTACGCCGCACTGTTCTAGTTCCAGCCGAATT
>CAYZLP010001150.1:0-1800 GCA_964478635.1 uncultured Caldilineaceae bacterium | reverse complement strand
GAAGGTCAGCGCACCGACGGGACCCATGCGGTGAACGGTACGGCGCGCTTTGACGGGCGTACGACGACATTCCAGTGCAGCTTCAATCGTCCCGGAACTCAAATCGTCAACTTTGTGGTCAATAAGCCGACTGCGGGCAGGCCGGAGAACCTACCGTCGCCACCGAACCAACAGCGTCCGCGCCCTGGATCCTGGGAGCAACTCGGTTGTCAGAAGGTCGGATTCATCAAGGACCGGGATGTCATCAGTGTCGGACGCAAGGAGGGGCGCTTCAATGCCATCCGCCTCAATGTAAGAGGCAACAGGATCCATCTTCTCGACCTTAAAGTGATCTACGGGAACGGTCAGCCGGACGATCTTCAGGTTCGCCGCCGAATTTCAGCCGGGGGGCAGACTGGCCCCATTGATCTCAAGGGGCAGGGCCGCTTCATTGATCGCATTGAGATGACCTACCGGTCTCGTCCGAGCTTCCGTGGCGAAGCGACAGTTTGTGTCGACGGTCGGCATCAGTAATCGCACATCGTGCGCACCGCAATGCAGAGCGTGAATGCCGATCGTATGCCACAGCCAAAAACATTGGTGACGGCAGCCGAAACTCCGCAGAGGGCTTTCGGCTCACGATCGGCGATCGCGCTCAACTTCATCAAGTGACTTGACCCCACATAATGATCATCACTCTCGGCCAAGCTGGGATTAAGTGATGGTTGCCAAGAAACCAGCAGGAGCAACAAGGATGCGTCTGAACAAGTTATTTATCGCCAGTATCGCAACCGTTGTCACAGGGATCTATTCTGCTCCCGATGCCCATGCGCGCACTCCAGAGCGTATGATGCAGGAGTGCCGCAATCGCGCTCACGAGGTGCTACACGTTCGCCTCCCCGATGTTGAGACGAAGTATGAGGGGCAAAGGACTGATGGCACACACGCAGTGAATGGAACGGCCTGGCTTCGCGGGCGCCAGGAAACTTTCCAGTGTAGTTTCGATCGGCGCGGGCGCGAGATCATTCAATTCGTCGTCAATCAACCGTCTGAGCCTCCTTCCGCCCAGCAACTGCCCGAAACCGAACCAGAGACCCGGACTGAGCAAGTAAGGTTCCGGCAGGATAGCACCCAGGAGTTCCGCGAAACCTTGAACCCTGGAAGTTCGGTTCGCTATGTCTTCCGTGGGGGCAACAGGAAATTCCTTGATGTGCATTTGTCGACGCGCAATCGACGGACCTACTTCAACATTTTTACTCCGGATGGACGGACTCTTTATGAGTCTGCACGGGCCGGGAACGACTACCGTGGCCAGCTGTGGCTCGATGGCGAACACGTCGTTGAAGTCTACAACACCAGCCGCAATCGGGCCCCCTACGACATCAGGCTGGAGCTGCGTTAAGAGTTCATCATTGAATCAGGCACTGCCTCCTGCGGTGCCTGGTACCCCATTTTGAATGGATTGTTGAAATGGAAAGTGTCGTGGGAACGCGTATCGGCTTTCTGATGGGAATGCTTATCTTGGCAGTGTTCGGGGGGGATCGTAGGGTGGCTGGCCGGGCTCATCGTAAAGGGTAGTGGCTTCGTTCTGATTGGCGACATTATCATCGGAATCGTTGGCGCCAACTTCGCCGGATGGTTGCTTCCCGCATTGGGAATACCGATCACCAACAACATCGTCGGCGCAATTGCCGCTGCTGTTGCCGGAGCGGTGCTTCTGTTGCTTCTTATCAAGCTGATCAGGCGTATGGCAGCGTGCACCTAATGTGTCCATTATTTGACCACCCCACTCTTCTCAGAATCATGCTCCAGCCCAACTAC
>CAYZLP010001149.1:0-1813 GCA_964478635.1 uncultured Caldilineaceae bacterium | reverse complement strand
GCGGTGCGATAGTTCACCGCATCTCCGATGTCATCGCTTGCGCCGGCCTGACGCGTGTCGGCGTAGAGCGTGGCGTTAATCAAAACATCCTGACGATTCACGCGCTCTTCAGGATTGATGCCGACAATGCCCCGTACCAGTAAGTCTCTTATGAACACTTTGTCCAGTTCAGCCAACTGTGTCATGCCCGTTCACTCATTTCCCATGAAAAAATCGCGCTTCGTGTCCGTAGTCAGTCAGACAAATGCCATCCCGATTCGATCAGCTACCCATAGACGACTTATGGTTTCGATTTCTTACCCGCACCCCGTCCAACTTTCTGCCTCTGGCAGGGGCGCGCCACGCTATATTGAAACCTGTTGTATCGTTTTATGAATCGTGATATTTAGCTGTGCTGCCTTTGGCACGTGGCACGCAGCTTCGTAATTATCGCCGATCTGTGTAGCGCATACTGTGCTTGAACTTCCGATTTCCTAGAATAAAGCTGGACAAAACTTTTACAAAGCCGAATTTTGACGCGCAAGTGAAGGTAGGGTACCTGTGAGGAGATCTGTCAAACAGGTTGGCGTATGTTCCGGCCGGCCTGGCGGGGACCGGCGACGCCGATCCGTCAACCGGTTTGCCAGTCCTGCAAAATCATCTCCGCCGCCGCCTTGCCGGAAAGTGTCACCATGGGCACGCCGCCGCCGGGATGGGTCGTGCCGCCCGCGAAATAGAGACCGGGCAGATCGCGGGAGCGGTTGTGGGGGCGACGGAAGGCGTTGAGCGCCTGATTGGAGGAGATGCCGTAGAGCGCGCCGCGCCATGCGCCCGAAACGCGGGCAATATCGCCGGGCGTCAATTGGATCTCGGTGCGGATCGACGATCGAACGTCGTAGCCGTGGCGGGCAAGTGTGTCCAGAACGAGTGCCCGGTACCGGGGAGCCTGTGCGGCCCAATCGTACCGGCCGTCGCTGGCGGGGGCGTTGACCAGGACGAACCAGTTTTCGCAGCCGGGCGGCGCATGGTCGCGGTCAGTTTTTGCGGTAATGGCCACGTAGATCGTGGGATCCTCCGGCGGCCGGCCTGCGCCGAAGATATCCCGAAATTCTTGGCGATAATCGTCCGCGAAGAAAATGTTGTGATGGGCCAATTCGGGGCGCTCGCCCTCAACCCCCAGGAGGAGCACATAGCCCGAGCAAGAAGTGGGAAGCGCGGCCAGCCGGCGCCGCCGGCTCGGCGTCGCGACGACCGGCGGCAGCAAGTGTTGGTAGACGGTGGCCACGTCGACATTGGCGATGACGGCGTCGGCCTTCACCTGCTCGCCGTCCGCCAGGCGCAGGCCCGACGCCCGGCCGCCCTCGACCGTGATCTGTTCTACCGGACAGCCCGTACGAATTTCCACGCCCAGGTCCAGGGCCAAGCGTTGCATGGCGTCGGCGATTTGATAGATTCCGCCTTGCGGGTACCAGACGCCGCCGGTCAACTCCACATGCGCGATGACGCTTAGCGTGGCCGGCGCTTGAAAGGGATCGGCCCCAACATAAGTTGCGAAGCGGTTGAGCAACTTCTGGAGATGGGGCGAGCGCACGCGGCGTGAAACGGCCTGATTCATGGTGAGCCAAGGGTCCACCTCAAGAAACTGGAAAGGCGAAACGCTGGCAAATGTCGCCAAACCGGGGGGATGGTCATAAATGAAGACCGGTCCCGTAATGCGATGAAGCTTGGCCGCATAGGCCAGAAAGTCCAGATAGCCTTCCACATCCCGAGGCTCAATGCCTTCGATCTGTTCGGCCATGCGCTGCAAATCCCGGGTTGCGTCAAGGACGACGCC
>CAYZLP010001148.1:0-1819 GCA_964478635.1 uncultured Caldilineaceae bacterium | reverse complement strand
TGACGGCCGATAGCTTCCCGGGTTTTGAGGAGACGCTTCAGGTGCTGGGGGCGGACATGGAGATTGGCAATTCAGAATTATGAATTGTTAATTGTTAATGAGGCGTCTCGACAGGCTCAGGCTGCGGATCGAGCGGGTGCGGATCGAGCGGCATGGATAGGAATCAGTCAATGAGTGAACGGAGTATTTCCGCCAAAACGACACTGGTTGGCGTGATGGGCTGGCCGGTGAGCCACAGCGTAAGCCCGGCCATGCACAACGCCGCCTTCGCCGCCCTGGGCCTGGACTGGCGCTACGTGGCCTTGCCCGTGGCGCCGGAACCGCTGGGACGGGTGACCGAGGCCGTGCATGGCCTACGCGCGTTGGGCTTGCGCGGGGCCAACGTCACGGTGCCTCACAAACAGGCCGTCATGCCCGCGTTGGATCGCCTGACACCGGCCGCTGCGACCATCGGCGCGGTCAATACTATTCTCGTCGCAGCGGACGGCACGATGACGGGCGATAATACTGACGCCCGGGGCTTCGTCGCTGACCTGCGCGATCACGGCGTCGATCCTGCCGGCAGGAGTGCGCTTGTGTTGGGCGCCGGCGGTTCCGCCCGGGCCGTGGTCTATGGGCTGGCCGAGGCCGGCTGCAGCGCCATCACGGTGCTGAATCGGACGGCCGGCAAGGCCGTGGAACTGGCCGCAACCATGCAGGCCCATTTTGTAGCCTGCAAATTGCGTGCCGGCCAGATCGAACAGGACCTGCCCGCCCATGCCCGGGCCGATCTGATCGTCAACTGTACCTCCCTTGGCATGACGCCCGACACGGACGGCACGCCTTGGGACGCAGCCATTCCCTTCGAAGATCATCAGGTCGTCTACGATCTCGTCTACAATCCGCCCGAGACCCGCTTGTTGCGCAAGGCGACCGCTGACGGCGCGCGCCCCATCGGCGGCCTGGGCATGCTCATCTGGCAGGGCGCGCTGGCCTTTGAGCTGTGGACGGGACGGCCGGCGCCCGTTGCGGTCATGCGACGGGCGGCCCTGGCTGTCTTTGCCGGACGCGCCTAGCAGGCACGGCCCGCGCGGCGAGTTTTCTATCCGCACATGCTTTGTTACACTGTAGCGGCGAACCTTGAGCAAAGAGGAACCCATGTCTACCCTAGAACCTACCCAACGTACTGCGGTCAACTACGCCGCTTATCCCGATGAATCGGGCCACTTCGGTCCTTACGGCGGGAAATTCGTTCCTGAAACCCTCATGCCGGCTCTGGATGAGCTTGAAGAAGCCTATCTGCGGGCGCGTAATGACAAGGAGTTCATGGAGGAATTGGCCTACCTCCAGCGTACCTTCGTAGGGCGTCCGACGCCCATCACCTATGCCGGACGTCTGAGTCGCCATCTGGGCGGCGCCCAGATCTATCTCAAGCGCGAGGATCTGGCCCACACCGGCGCGCACAAGATCAACAACGCCCTGGGTCAGGCTCTGCTCATGAAGCGCAAGATGGGCAAGAGCCGCATCGTGGCCGAAACGGGCGCAGGTCAGCACGGCGTCGCCACGGCCACGGCCGCCGCGCTTCTGGGCATCGAGTGCATCGTCTACATGGGCACGGTGGACATGGCCCGCCAGGAGCCCAACGTTTTCCGCATGCGCCTCCTCGGCACGGACGTGCGTGGCGTCGAGAGCGGCAGCAAGACCCTGAAGGACGCCATCAACGAGGCCATCCGGGATTGGGTGACCAACGTCAATACCACCCACTACCTCCTGGGCAGCGCGCTCGGTCCCCATCCCTATCCGGCCATGGTGCGCGATTTCCAGAGCATCATCGGCTGCG
>CAYZLP010001147.1:0-1819 GCA_964478635.1 uncultured Caldilineaceae bacterium | reverse complement strand
CCCGCGCCTTCATATTGGCCCACGATCTGGGCACGACCGGCAACAAGGCCACCCTTTTTGACGCCAACGGCCGCCAGGCGGGTAGCGCCTTTGCGGGCTATGAAACCGTCTATCCCCAGCCCAACTGGGCCGAACAAAACCCGGAAGATTGGTGGGAAGCCGTCTGCGTCACCTCCCGGCAGCTGCTGGCCGAAACGGGCGTGGCCGCGGGCGACATCGCCGCGGTGGCCTTCAGCGGTCAGATGATGGGCTGTGTTCCCATCGGCGCAGACGGAAAGCCTCTGCGCTCCTGCATCATCTGGGCGGATCAGCGGGCCCAGGCCGAGAGCGCCTGGCTGGCCGAGCGCTGCGGCGCGGACGCCATTTACGAAACGTGCGGCCATTTGCCCAGCCCGGCCTACACTGCGCCCAAGATTCTCTGGCTGCGCAATCATCAGCCCCGGGTCTATGAAGAAGCCGTCTGTTTTCTTCACCCCAAAGATTACATTGCCTACCGGCTAACCGAGAACTTCGTCACCGATTACTCGGATGCCTCGGGGACGTTGGTCTTCGATCTGGCGACCCGGGAATGGGCGCGCACATTTTTGGACCGCATCGATCTGCCCGTGGAGAAGCTGCCGAGCGTCCACGCATCCAGTGACGTTGTCGGCGCGATCACGCCCCAGGCTGCCGCGGCCACGGGTCTGCACCCAGGTACGCCGGTCGTCATCGGCGCGGGTGACGGCTCGGCTGCGGGCGTAGGCGCGGGTGTCATGGACCCGGGCGACGCCTACTGCAATATCGGCTCTTCGGCCTGGATTTCGATTGCCGCGGCCGCGCCCTTGCCCGATCCGCAGCGGCGCACCATCACTTTCCATCACGCGCATCCCCGGCGCTACGCGCCCATGGGCGTCATGCAGGCCGCCGGCGGCGCGCGCCAGTGGACCTGGAAGCTGCTGGCCGACGAGGCGCTGGATCTGGACGCCGCCGCCGCCACCGTCGCCCCGGGCAGTGACGGCCTCCTCTTCTTGCCCTACTTCCTGGGCGAGCGCAGCCCCTATTGGAATCCCCTGGCCCGAGGGACGCTCGTCGGCCTGACCATGAACCACGGCAAGGCCGAGATCGCGCGGGCGACGTTGGAGGGCGTGGCCTTCAACCTGCGCCTGATTCTGGATGCCCTGCGCGAGCAGACTTCGGCCATTCACGCCATGCGCTTTATCGGCGGCGGTAGCCGCAGTCCCCTCTGGCGCCAGATCTTGGCCGACATGTTCCAGTTGCCCATTCACGTTCTCGAACTCCAGGGCGACGCGACCAGCTGGGGCGCGGCCGTGGCGGGCGGCGTGGGCGTGGGGTTGTATGATTGGTCCATCGCCAGCGAGGGCAGCGTGGTTGCCGACGTGGTGGAGCCGGACGAGGCCAATCGCATGCGCTATGCTGAATTGAGCGCAATCTATGGCGACATCTATCGCGCCCTGGCGCCAATCTATACCCGTCTCCACGATCTCTCTCCGGATTAATGGGCGTAGTTGCACTTTACTTGCAGAGAATCTGAACAGCTTTTTCCCATCTAAGGTCTTTTTCCCCACCATCTAGGCATTTTGCCAATTGTTTGCGCCCCGTCCTCTGGCCTAGACTGAGATGACCAGCCGCTTTCCGCCATTAGAATCGATTCACGTCAGTCGGGTTCAACCGCGCATGGAGCGCATTCCGCGTCGAGTCGTTTCGCCCCCTCTCCCAAACCGGCGGTGAGCTGTTGACTTCATCCGTCCCGTGTAATTGCACAAAGCAAAAGGAGCACACGATGCACAAACGGAATCCACGCAAGTTTGGCCTATTCACG
>CAYZLP010001146.1:0-1821 GCA_964478635.1 uncultured Caldilineaceae bacterium | reverse complement strand
CTCTATCGCTTTGGACGACCCCTCATCCCGACGGTGAACGCGTTCCTGGGTTCGCCAATCATGCAACAGATCCAGGGCCGTATCGGCGTCCATCCCGACCGTACCCTGCCCGCCTATGCGCCGGAGACGCTGGAGGCGTGGTTTGGGCGGGAGATTGGGGGGAAGGCGAAAGCAGAGGCGAAGGCTAAGACTAAGATAATTTTGTTTCATGATACTTGGGTGAATTACAACGAGACGGCCATTGGGAAGGCGGCGGTGCGGGTACTGCAGGCTGCCGGCTATGATGTCTATCTCGCCCAGGGGCGGAAGTGCTGCGGGCGGCCGCTGATCACGGGCGGACAGGCCGACAAGGCCAAGCCCTGGATCGATCACAACGTGGCGCTGCTGGCGCCCTTTGCCCGGCAAGGCATTCCCATCATCGGCATTGAACCGAGCTGCATTCTCACCCTGCGGGACGAATATCTCAATTTGGCGTCCGATGCGCGCCGGGCCCGGTTGGTGGCCGATCAAGCGTTCACCTTCGATGAATTTGTGGCCCGAGAAGTCGAGGCGGGCCGGTTCAAGGCGCCCTGGCGGGGGGAGGCCGGCAAGGCCCTGCTCCACGGTCACTGCCACCACAAGGCTATGGTGGGCAACGACGTAACCGTGCGCGCGCTGGCCGCAGCCGGCTATGCGGTTGAAGTCATCCCCAGCGGCTGCTGCGGCATGGCCGGCGACTTCGGCTATGAGATGGATCACTACGCCATCAGCCGCACCATCGGCGAAGATCGCCTCCTGCCCGCCGTCCGCGCGGCCGGCGACGACGTCACCATTGTCGCCTCAGGCACGAGCTGCCGCCACCAGATTCATGATTTTGCGGAACGGCAGGCCCTGCATCTGGCCCAGGCACTGGATCGAGCCATTCGCTAGACCGCAGTTGCGGCGGCTAGGGAAAAAAACAGAGGCAAAAAGAAAATCAGCCGAATCCGCCCGATCCGCTGCATGCGCGTTCTATTAGGAGATCGGTCATGACCCTCCAATTTCGGGATGACGACACCTTTACCATTGCGCTCTTTACCGACATTCACTGGCGGGGCGGGAATGAGGAGGATCGGCGCTCGGCCGCGTTGATGGGCGCCATCCTGGATGCCGAACGGCCCGATCTGGTTGTGCTGAACGGCGATACCATCGATGGCGCATATTGCCCTGATCCGGCCCAGGCGCTGCGGGAGGTCGTGGCGCCGATCGTGGCCCGTGAACTGTGGTGGGCGGCAGTCTTCGGTAATCACGACGACGAGGGCGCGCTGGACCGGGCCGGGCTTATGGGGGAACTTCAGAAGCTGCCCGGCTGTCTGGCCGAGCCGGGGCCCGCCGCACTGTCCGGCGTGGGCAACTATGTGCTGACCGTGAACGCCGGAGAGGATCCGGGCGCGCGCCTCTACTTCCTTGATTCCCATGCCTATGCCCGCACCGATATCGGCGGCTACGGCTGGTTCGAACGGGATCAAATCGCCTGGTATTTGGCCCAAGCGCAGGAAGCACGGGAGAAGCAAGCCAAGGTCCTGCCGGCCCTGGCTTTTTTCCACATTCCCCTCTCCGAATTCAACGAAGTCTGGGATTTGCACACCTGCTACGGCATCAAGGGCGAGGCAATTTGCTGCCCCTTGGTCAATACCGGCATGTTCGCGGCACTGCATGAAGCCGCCGAGGTTCTGGGCGTTTTCGTGGGCCACGATCATCTGAATGACTTCATCGGCAACCTGTATGGCATCCGGCTGGCCTTTGGCCGGGCGAGCGGTTTCAGCGGTTACGGCAATTCAACTTTCCTGCGCGGCGCGCGCA
>CAYZLP010001145.1:0-1830 GCA_964478635.1 uncultured Caldilineaceae bacterium | reverse complement strand
CTCGCGTACGCCGTCGCCGTCGCTGTCCAGATAGCCTGCGTCATCCAGGATCTGGTTGGCCTTGGCCACGTCAAACGCATAGTCCTGGATGGTGTCGTTGTACCAGTGGCCCAGGCCGTCGGGCACCAGCATCAGGCCCGGCGTGCCCAGTCCGTTGAGGGTCTCGTCGATGATGCCTTGCTTGTCCGTGGCGTGGGCCAGGGCCAGGCGCACGTTCCGGTCGAGCAGGGCGGGATGGCCGGAGCAGACGCCGTCTTCGGGCGGGCAGCTCTCGGGAGTCGCCACGTTGAGGATGATGTCGGTGAGGGTCGGATCGTAGGGCGCACCGGTCACCAGCGCCACGTTTTCGGCTCCATCCAATTCGTTCATCGATTCGGCCGCGACCCAGATCAGATCGACCTCGCCGGCATTGAGCGCTGCGATTTCGCTGCCGTCCGGATAGAAGATGAAGTCAACGCCATCGATCCGGGGCGCGTGGAGTGGGTGGTCCGGATTGGCTGCCAGGCGAATGATCGCTTCCTCACCGTACTCGATCAGGCGGAAGGGGCCGCTGCCGACCGCTGCGGCATTGTCAAAGGCCATAGCGTCGTCCGCATGATCGCGCCAGATGTGCTCGGGCAGGATGGTGAGAGTGATGAGCTGGCTCTCCATGTTGGGGATGGCCTCGCTGAGCGTGACCACGACCGTCCGGTCATCGGGCGCTTCGATGGTCTCGAAGAACTCGGCGGCCGTGCTCGCAAAGGATTCCGGCGTGTTTTTGAAGAGCGTGTAGCTGAAGACCACGTCCTCGGCGGTCAGCGGCTCACCATCGGCGAAGGTCTGTCCGTCCCGGAGGGTAAAGGTCCAGGTCTTGCCATCTTCCGAGACCTCCATCGATTCCGCCGCCGCCGGGGCATATGTCCCGTCTAGCTGCAGCCGGACCATAGTGTCGTAGAGGAGGCGCATCACCAGGCTTGTGGCCAGGGATTGGCTGGCCACCGGATTCAGCGTATCGATCGTGCCGTCCCAGCCGATGCGCACCACGGCGTCCTCGTCTGCGCCGGCCGCGTTTTCGGCGGAAGGCGCCGCGGCGGCGTCGGTTGTCCCGTCACCCGTGGCAGCCGGATCGGCAATCGGCTGAATGCAGGCGGCCAGCAAGGCGGTCAAGACTAGCAGGCCGGCCAGAAGTCCAATGCGTCTGATCATCGTTGTGCTCCTTTGTAGAGGGTGGAAATGCGTTACGAACCAGAAAATGCGCCTTGTCTATGCCATGATGGACAATGCTCTGTTCAGGTCGTGCCGTTTACCATACACGTATGTTGCTGTCACTGGGCTAACACGTGACTCTCATACTTCTAGCCGCTCGATTCCTGCCTGGAGATCCACCGCATGCCGCGGCACGAAGAGCGCGATCCGGGCCGATCAGCCGTATCAACCGCAATCGGAGGTCCAATGATCGCACCGTCGAAATTGCTGCCGCCGCGTTTGGCTGGATAGTCGAGATCGCCGGGTCGATGCTTTATTTTGGCCAGCAATCGATCCTAAGGGAAGGACCGGAGCCATGACCGAAAGCATGCGAATCAAAAGGGGAACGATTCGAAATTGACTCGTTCGGCGTTGGGGTTCCTGTGCGTGGCGACCGCCTCGCTTGAGGTGCGGATGGCTGACGTGACGTCCAATACCGAGGCAATCATCGCTGTCTTGGAAGAAGCGGCGGGCCGCTTCTATGCCATACCGGCATCACGCGCCTTCAGAACTGCCTCCAGGCGACTGGACACTTGGAGTTTGCTGAAGATATTGGACGTGTAGTTGCGCACGGTCTTGACCGTGAAACCGAGTTCGCGGGCAATC
>CAYZLP010001144.1:0-1834 GCA_964478635.1 uncultured Caldilineaceae bacterium | reverse complement strand
GGATGTTCCGCGTCCACTCTATTTGGTCGGTGGCTACAAAATGGCTACATTGAAACGCGCGAGGGTTGGTGCAATGAACGATTTGCACCAACCCTCGCGCTGTCTGTTCTCTGCTACAACGTTAATAAGCTACTGCGCTTCCTGGCGGACGAGCGGCAGATAGATGGGAGCCACCTGCGTGCCCTGCTGGCGATCGATCAGGTTGCTGTATTCGGCGGCCAGGCAGGCGCTCTCATCCTTCTTCTCGCTGACGGTGGCGAAATATGCCCCCAGAAACTCATCCCAGGAACCGTCGATCGTGGACGTGAAGACCTCATCCCGGACGTAGCGGCGATATTCACCGCCGCAGGTCTTGGGCCAGAAGATCGTCAATCCGTGGGTGTCGCGATATTGGAGGGAGCCGCCGGAACGGGCGAAGGTCTGCTCGACCGTTGCCTGGACGGCGTTCATGACGGCCTGAGACTCGGCAACGGCGATGCCTTCCGCAGCCACCTGCGCGGCCAGATCGTACAGGTCCAGATAGTAGTCTTCATCCGAAAGCCGCACGCCCTCGCCGGCCGAACCATCGCCCCGGCGCGAGCTCTGGCTGTCGATCTTCTGCGCGCGGCTGCGGGCCCGGGTCAGCCGTTCCGGACTGTCGGCCCGTTCATTGAGCGCGCGGATCAGGGCCTCCGACCAGTCATCCACCGCGTTCTGCAGCGCCTCCACACCGGCGGTGCTGGCCAGGGTCATCACATATGGATTGGAGAAAACGCTCTCGCGATAGACATCAAACATGATGTTCCCGAATTGCCGCCCGTCGGTTGCCGCCGTGAAGTCCGGATGCTTGAGATAGGCGGGATAGGAGGCCCGGTTGGTGTAGCTGATGGTCGGGAAGAAGAAAACGTAGTCCGTAAACTCGCGCACGTCGTAGGTCGCCTCATACGCCCCCATGAGACAGGCTTCATAGCCGAGCACGTCGAATTTTCGCCCCACGGCATCGGTGATGTCCTTGAAGGCCGAATAGAGTTCCCGGGTCTCAAGACGATCGCGCTTGCCGTTCTTCATGCTCGACCAATCCTCGGCGATCCCCTGGACGGCATTGCCGTGATCCTCGATGGCGACGTAATAGTGGTCGGCCGGAAACTGGCGCATGGCCCGGGTCACGAAATCGACCAGCGTATTCTTGTCGCCCATGTTGAGATCCCGGTCCTGGGGCCAGAGATTGAGACCGATCGTGTAGTTGCCATTGGGCTGGATGTGGTAGCGGATGGTGCCGTCATCCCCACAGCCGCCGTCAACCTGATTGCGGTCAAAGAGCACGACGACGTTGAGGAAGCCGCCCACGTCGATCTTGGCGCCCAGTTGCGTTTCCAGATTGCGGATAATGGAAAACTCCGGATTCTCATAGTCGCGGCAGAGGTTGTTGTCGCCGACCAGGTAGATGATGGCGGTCCAGGCTGCCGGCCCTGACGGTGGCTTGGGCGCCTCGGGTCGCTCCGGTTCGGGGACCGGTGCGCCCGGCGGGATCACCTGCAGATTCAGGGCGTAGGTATGGTCACGACCGTTGCGATTGTCGAAGGAGGTCACCTCCACAGAGTATTCACCGGCGGCCGTCGCGGTACAGACGGCGTAGGGATCGCTCGTCGCGCCGTCATCGTCGGCAGCGCAGAGGAGTGCGCGATCGGGACCGAAGACGGCGACCCTGGCGTCCAGGAGCGAACCGTCCGCCTTGGCATCCACGTCGACGCGGATGCGATCGCCGGGATTCGCCCGTACCCCGTAGACGTCGACGTCCAGTCTGGGATCGATGGTGAGATTGGTGATGAACTCACCCAGGGGCGGCCCCCCGTCG
>CAYZLP010001143.1:0-1840 GCA_964478635.1 uncultured Caldilineaceae bacterium | reverse complement strand
GTGCAGATTCACTCAGCCCCTGAGGTGCTGAACGAAGGGGATACGATGGATTTCACCATGTGGCTCGGCCCCCTGCCCATCCGCTGGCTGGCCCGCATTGAAGACGTAAGCCCCACCCGCTTCGTGGACCGGCAGATCAAGGGACCGTTTCGGCGCTGGGATCATACCCATGCCTTCGAAGCCATCGACGGCGGGCGGACCAAGGTATATGACACGGTGGAGATCGAATATTCCGCCAACCCCTTCTGGCAACTGGTCGGCCGGGGCATGAAGCTGAACCTGCCGGTGCTCTTTGCCTTCCGCCAATGGAAGACGCGGCGTCTGCTTCAGCGCCAGTCCGCCGGCCAACAGCAGGCCGTCTAGAAGTCTGACTTTTTGAAAAAGTCAGACTTCTGGAACAGCGGCTTGTAAGTCAAGCCCCACAGCACTTGTCCAACTCTATGCGACGACTTTCGATCATCCGATCGCCGCGCCGGGCCCTCGCTTTGGCAGAAACGGGAGCAGACTGCATGACCAACCCACAGATTGTCGTGATCGGTGCAGGCGTGGGCGGGCTCACCACGGCCGCCCTGCTGGCTCGAGCCGGACTTGACGTGACTGTGCTGGAAGCCCACGTCTACCCGGGGGGCTGCGCAGGCACCTTCTATCATCAGCAATACCGCTTCGACGCCGGCGCAACCCTGGCCGGCGGCTTCTATCCGGGCGGTCCCATGGATATCGTAGCCAAAGCGGCGGGCATCGAGGCCTGGCCCGGCCACAGCTCGGAACCGGCCATGACGGTCCATTTGGCCGACGGCCAGGTAGTCACCCGCTACGGCGGCGAAGAACGGTGGGACGAACGCGCGGCCGCCTTTGGTCCGGCCGGCCGCGCGTTCTGGGCCTGGCAGGAACGCACGGCAGATGCCCTCTGGAACCTGGCCCTGCGCACGCCACCCTGGCCGCCCCAGTCCGCGCGGGAGACGGCGAAGCTGGCCCGGGCCGGGCTCGGCTGGTTGGGTCACAATCTGCCCCGCCATCTCAACCCGACCCTCATGGCCGACGCCTTTCGGCCGGTCGCGGCGCATCTTGCGGACGCGCCGCCGGCCCTGCGCCAGTTCGTGGATGCGCAGCTGCTCATCGCCGCGCAGACGACCAGCGACCAGGCCAACGCGCTCTATGGCGCATCAGCCCTGGATCTGCCCCGGCGGGGCATCATGCACTTCCGGGGCGGCATCGGCGCAATTGGCGAAACCCTGGCCGAAGCGGTCCGCAGCCACGGTGGCCGCGTGCGCTACCGGGAAGAGGTCAGCGAAATCGTGCTGGAGAAGGGACGACCCACGGCCGTGATCACCAAGCGCGGCCGGCGCTATCCGGCCGACATCGTCATTGCCAACCTCCCGCCCTGGAATATCGCCAAACTGCTGGGCGATCAGGCGCCGCCCCGTCTGCGCGATCTGCCGCCCATGCCGGAAGACGGCTGGGGCGCCTTCATGGTCTACGCGGGGATCGATGAGACGGTGCTGCCGCCCGACTCGCCCTTGCATCATCAGGTCGTGGTCCGGGAACCCCTGGGCGAAGGCAACAGCGTCTTCCTGTCGCTGAGCCCGAGTTGGGATCCGCAGCGCGCGCCGTCCGGGCGACGCGCGCTCACCATCAGCACCCACACCGGCCTCAAACCGTGGTGGACGCTCTTTCAATACGACCGGGCCCGCTACGAAAAACGCAAAGATGTCTACACGAACCGCATGCTGACGGCAGCCGAGCAGGCCATTCCGGGTTTGCGGGACGCGGCCGAATTGGTAAAGCCGGGCACGCCCGTCACCTTCCGACGCTTCACCCGGCGCGAATGGGGATGGGTGGG
>CAYZLP010001142.1:0-1841 GCA_964478635.1 uncultured Caldilineaceae bacterium | reverse complement strand
TGCGGCATAGACGGCCTCCACATCGTTGCCGTCGACGATCACGCTGGGCATACCGTAGGCTGCCGCCCGCGCCGCAATATCCGGAACAACAATCTGCTGCGCGAGGGGCGTGGAATAGGCGTACTGATTGTTTTCGACGACTACAACGACCGGCGCCTGCCGGACGGCGGCAAGGTTCAGGGATTCGTGAAAGAGCCCTGCACTGCTTGCACCATCGCCGGTAAAGGTCAGGGCGACGCGCGGTTCCTGCCGGTAGGTGAAGCTCATGGCGACGCCCACGGCCACGGGCAGGGAATGGGGGAGGTGGCTGATAAAGCCGATAATGTTGTGGTTCAAATCGCCCATGCCGTGCAGATTGGCGTCGCGCCCGCCGCTGACCCCCGCGTCCCGCCCCAGCAGGTTGCCGAAGATCCGGCGCGGCGTCAGGCCGCGCAAGAGATAGGCGCCCAGATCCCGATGCATGGGCGCAATGACGTCGTCCGGCTCCAGGGCATAGGCGGCGCCCACCGCAGTCGCCTCGTGCCCCCGTTCGCTGAAGGTGCCGCCCAGGCCCTTGCCCTGCTTCCAGTAGGCCACCATGGCCTCATCAAAGGTGCGGGTCAGGCGCATCCAATAGTAGAGTTCCAGTTGTTGGCTGGGTGTCAGATCTCGGCTCATGGCAGGGATTTGCTCGACACGGTCTGTCCGTTGATCAACGTCATCAAATGTGCCAGCACGTCATCCGGAGACAGATTTGACGTATCCAGAATCACGGCATCGTCGGCCGCACGCAATGGCGAGTGGGCGCGCCCGCTGTCCTGCTGATCGCGGCGCAGAATGTCGGCAAGGATGCGGGCATAATCTCCCGTTTCATCACGCTCGGCCTGCTGCAGCAGGCGCCGCCGAGCCCGCTCTTCCGGCGAAGCCTCCATATAGACTTTCAGGGGGGCATCGGGTAAGACGACCGTACCGATATCTCGTCCCACCATGACGATGCCGGGCTTCTCCGCATGGCCACGGCCGTAGCGTTCGCCGATGGCCCGCTGCTTGGCGCTCAGAGCTTGGCGCACGCCCGGATAGGCCGAAACGATGGAGACATTCTGGTCGACTTCGGGGGCGCGGATGGTCCAGGTTTGATCCGCGCCTTCGATCAGGACCGTGGCCTGACGCCCGTCGGTCTCGCCCGGAGCCACCGGGGCAATATCGATTTCCAACGCTTCCGCCAAAGCCGTTACGGCGGCCTCATCGTGGACGTCGATCTGCTTGTCCAGGACCGCCCTTGTAACCGCGCGGTACATGATGCCGGTATCAAAAAAGAGATAGTTCAGCCGTTCCGCCAGGGCATAGCCGATCGTGCTCTTGCCGGATGCGGCAGGGCCATCGATGGCGATAATCGTCGGCATATCGGTCATCGAACGATTGTCCGTCCAGTTGTCATCGGTGTCGAATCAACGTGCATCTTTCCACCTCCCCATTGTACATGAACGGGCCACACGATGCCAGAAAGCACGCGCTGGCTGCGGGGTATTCGAATAGAGCAGTTCATGCTGCGTAGGGCAGTCACGGCTTCAGTCGTTGCGTCATCCTTGGCCAGATTTACGGAAAGTCCGGCAGTCCGGCGGTCCGTTCGTCCCCCCCGGGACGATCGGCAGCGGATATCTATACAGCCTGGTCATAAGGGAACGCGGATTGGGCGAATTTCTACCGGCAATCCGTCCCAATCCGCCACATCCGGTTTGTTCCGCGGTCTATTGGCGGCAGATCTCGAACTACCGGGACGGCCGGCGGCGAAATTGACAAGGGACGGGAAGGGGGTATAGTGAATCCATCAACTCGACATCGCTATAAAGAGGAAAACCCAT
>CAYZLP010001141.1:0-1843 GCA_964478635.1 uncultured Caldilineaceae bacterium | reverse complement strand
GACAGAGCGTGGGTCTCGACCTCCTCGGTGTAGAACACCTTGCTCAGCTCGTCCAGGTGAATCAACGCGTGATCTCCGGCCATGTGGCTCCTCCCGTCGTCTTGCGTGAACCTCTCGCGATCGGGACTCTGGCGGGTGACCCGCCCGGGCGCAAGCCAGGGATTCACCGTCGATCCGCGACAACAGTTTGGTCTATGAACTGTCGCCAGTCCAACGTTCGCTATCGACCACGCGTGCCGCACGATATGATGACTGGACCACGCCCAACAACGACACGGCCACGGTGACGGACTATCCGTCGACCCCCGTCGACTTGACGGCCGGCGTCAATCGCCAACTGCCGCTGAACCTCAATTCAGGCTGGGCGCTAGGCGCGCAATCCTGTTGGGTGGGCTTCTGTTCAGACAAGACGCTGACCGGCAATGCATCGACGGCGCTGAACGGAGGTTTGCTCTTTGACATCTTCCCTCAAACCATCGACGAATTCTTCGATACGAGCGGCTCCGGCTGGTCAGGCGGTGCGGTGCGCAACAAAGACGCTGACGGTGACGGGCTGCTCGCACAGAGCTTCGGCGGTCTCGATCCCGACGACACGAACTGGGACACCGATGGCGACGGTCTTTCCGACGCCTATGAACTGGCACTGCGCAGCCTGTCCGGCGACCAGGGCGGCGCCGATTTGGACCCGTTGGAGGCGGACACCGACAACGACGGCGTCCCCGACGGGGTCGAGGTGCGCTGGGGCACTGACCCAGGCAATCAAGATAGCGATGACGACGGCATCCCCGATTTCGCCGAACTACCCTACGTGCGCAATACCAACGGCGACCTGAATGTCGGCGGCTGGGTGCTGCCCTATGCCCCCACCAAGAGCATGCGCATCTGGAGCGATCCGCTTGATCCGGACGGTGACGGCGATGGGTTATCAGATCTTTTCGAACGGACGCAGGTGACCTGCCCGACCTGCCAACCGTGGGCGGATACGGCCAATCCCGCCGTCTTCAACCCCAACGTCTGGAATCTCAGTCCCGTCGCGCTCTACGTGGACGATACCAGCGTCAACGGTTACGTACGGCCGGGCGCGACGATCGTCTACACCTCGACCACCGTCAACAATCTGAGCGGCGGTCAAACGTCGACCGGCAGACTCAGCGTAGACGCGCCCGCCGGTTTCTCGGCCGCCAACACGGAGATCACGGTGGACGTCAACAGCGGTGAAACCGAATCCCTGGTGACCACCCTCACCGTCGACGCGACGGCCTCCATGACCGGGAGCGTGGGCAGCACCATGGCGTTGACCGATTTTGCGGATACCGTCTGGACTTGGGATACACCGCGGACGACCGGCATCACCGCCGCCAATCCGGCCCGAGAACTCGATGTCGTTGCCCTGAACGGGTGGCGCGATCCCATTCTCATGGTGACCCACGCGACGGCCGCCGGCGGCGTTGAGTCCATGGTCGCGCACGTCACCAGCATCTCCGGCGCGATCCGGCAATCTCTCCCACTGACCACGACCACCTCGACCACAGAGGGCCTCACCGGGCCGGATATCGCGTGTACCGATGATGGCGACTGCCTCGTGGTCTGGGGCGAGACTGATGGTACGCAGACCGGTTCGCTCTGGATTGCGTCGCTGGCACGCGAGTTGCCGAGCAGCGCGCCCACGCGCCCGACGAGGAGGACTACGAGGTCGGCTACGTCCGCAACCGGGAACTCCAATACTACACGAAGGCCCGCCGGGCCAACGCCCGCGTCGAGGGCGGGCACCTCGTCATCGAGGGCCGCAAGGAGAAGTACCCGATCCCCGGCGCGAAAGGCGGCCCATGGCCCTGCACGAGTT
>CAYZLP010001140.1:0-1843 GCA_964478635.1 uncultured Caldilineaceae bacterium | reverse complement strand
CCGCCGGCTTCGGCGATATGCTGGGCAAGCTCACCTCCATCGCCGACTGGCGCATCGGTCGCCTTCTCTGGGATGAGCCCTATGACGAAGCGATCGCACAGCGCACCCTGGACGCGGTCCAGTTCTGTGTCGATCACGTGGACGCCATCGGCGCGGCCTCACCTGCGGCCGTGCGTGCGCTGTTGGAAGGGCTCATCGAATCCGGTTACTGTATGCTCGACTTTGGCTCTTCCCGGCCTGCGTCCGGCGCCGAGCACCACTATTCCCATTACTGGGAGATGAAGCTGCTGCGTGAGGGCCGCCCCGCCATTCTCCATGGGGCCAAAGTGGGCGTGGCGACCATCCTGGTGGCCGACCTCTACGCCCAGGTGCGTGCCCTTTCCCGGGCTGAACTTTCCGACCGGCTAGAGGCTGCTACGCTGCCCCCGCATGCGGAGGAAATCGCAGCGATTGAGGCGGCCTATGGCGCAGAAGCCGAAGCCGTGATCCGGGCCCACCGCGCCTTCCTCGACATGACGGAGGCACACTTCGACGCGTTGAAACAGCGTATCCTGGACAACTGGGACGCAATCCAGGAAATCGCCGCGCAGGTGCCGCCGCCGGAAGTCATTGCTGACTACCTGACCCGGGCCGGTGCGCCGACGACTGTGGCGGACTTGGGTCTCACTGCGGCCGAACAAGACCTGGCAGAGGAGAACGGTCACTATCTGCGCGATCGCTTTACGGTGCGGAAGCTGATGCGGGTAGTGGGGGAAAGCCAAGGATAATCGAGGGCGGGATCTTTGCATTCCGGGAATGGGCCACGAACAGGCGCCACTTGCAGACCGGCAGCGGCCCATTCCCGGAATGCCATGCCCCTATAGCGGCGGATTTACCCGCATAGTGGCCCAACAAATGATCCGAAAAACTGGTTGACACGCTACTTGCCGTGTGCTATGGTATATGTGAAATTTCGTGCATGGCTCTGGCAAACGTGCATGTGATTCTTCTCAGTATTCTCTTCCTTTTGTTGATATGATGCGTGACGGCGCTACGCTATGCTTCCCGGCCCTGATGCAGTCCGTTTTCTCGCAGGATCTCCAAACGGCTAGGCGAGTGGTCCATGTGACCGTCCCGTGCTTCAATTGAAAAACCCATCAACCAGACTATGAAGGAGCTGGCCGATGTCGAGCTATGTTGACCGTTTTTCCCTTCCCGGCAAGCGCGCGCTGGTGACCGGCGGCTCGAAAGGCATCGGCGCCGAAGTCGCGATCGTCCTGGCCGAGGCCGGTGCGGATGTTGCCATTTCCGGGCGCGATACGGCCGGTCTGGCCGATACGGCGGCGAAGGTGCGCGCGGCCGGCCGCACTTGTGTGGAGATTGAAGCGGATCTGGCGACGGTAGCCGGCGCGGAGCAGACTGCGGTTGCGGCGCTGGACGCCTTCGGTACGGTGGACATCCTCGTCAACAACGCGGGCATTGCCCGCATCGATAACCTGATCGACATGTCCCTGGAAGATTGGGAAGAGACCCAAGCCGTCAACTTGCGTACGCCGTTTCTTTTGGCCCAGGCCCTCGTCCCCGGCATGATCGCCCAGGGCATGGGCAAGATCATCAACATTTCGTCGCAGGCCGGCGTTATCGCCCTGGAAGGCCACGGCGCTTACGCCGCGTCCAAGGGCGGCCTCAACATGCTCACCAAAGTGATGGCGGCCGAGTGGAGCCGCCACAACATCCAGATCAACGCGGTGGCGCCCACCGTCATCCTCACGCCCATGGGGACCCAGGTCTGGGGCGATCCGGCCAAGAGCGAGCCCATGCTGGCCAAGATTCCCCTGCGCCGCTTCGGTCAGCCCATCGAGGT
>CAYZLP010001139.1:0-1848 GCA_964478635.1 uncultured Caldilineaceae bacterium | reverse complement strand
GTTCGCGCAGGCGGAGGCTGAGGCGAAGGCTGAGTTCGGCAAGGGCTACATGAAAGCGAGAGGCGATCGCACCTGCGGGAACGCCCGCAAGCACATCCGCCGCCACCGCCCGCACCACCGGCCCGGCCCCAAACACCAACTCGCCTTCGCCATCCGCCCACAGCTCAAATTCATACCTTTCGCCCTTAGCCTCATCCTCAGCCTTGGCCTCAAATTCCACCGCCGCCTGCCCCTCATAGGTCACGCGCTGGCGCACACCGGCCAGGCTGGCCACGGCGTCGAAAAGGCGGCCCACGCTGCTGGTGGGGATGGCGTTCAGACCCGTCTCCAGCTGGCGCAGGATGACATTGCGCTCCACTTCGCTTGCGGCGACCACCGGGGGCAACCCCTCCGACCAGGGCACGCCGGCCCCGTGCAGGTGGGCCAGGGCGGTCCGGTAGGGGCGCTTGATGGCCGCATCGCCGCCGGGCAGGGGTACATAGGCCAGATGGGCCGCGCGCACAAAGCGAGTGTAGTCGGCGATCAGCACCTCGCCGCCCCAGATGGCGCCGTCGGTGCCGTAGCCGGTGCCGTCGAAGGCAAAGCCAATGACCGGCGCCGTCCCGTCAAGGCCATGCTCGGCCATGACCGCGGCGATGTGGGCGTGGTGATGTTGGACGGCGATGACCGGTCGACCGCCGGCCTGTTCGCGGGCCCAGCGCGTCGAGAGATAGCCGGGATGCAGATCGCACGCAATGCATTCCGGCTCGATGCGGAAGATGGCCTGCATGTGCGCCACCGCCCGGGCATAGGCTTCCAGGGTTTCCAGGTTTTCCATGTCGCCGATATGCTGACTCATGAAGGCGTGGCGTTCCCGGGTCAGACAGAAGGTGGCCTTGAGTTCGCCGCCCACGGCCAGGATCGGCCGCGTGGCAAAGGGCAGTTTGACCGGAAAGGGCGCATAGCCCCGGGAGCGGCGCACCGGCAACTCCCGCCCTGCGAAGACCCGCACTACGGAATCATCGCAATGCACATGGATATCCCGATCATGCAGCAAATATCCATCGGCCAGATCGCGCAGCTTGTCCAACGCCTCGTCGTTGTCCTTGACAATCGGCTCATCGGAAAAATTACCGGAAGTCATGACGAGGAAGGGACGGCGAACGTCGGGTGAGGAACGGCCTTCTTCATCCACAGCGGGCGCACCCCCAGGCTTCAAGCTGGAATCTACCAACAACAGTTGGTGCAACGGCGTATACGGTAACATGACGCCCACATATTTGGCGCCGGGTGCGACGAGATCACTCAGGGGGCTATCGTCTCGTTTGCGCAGAAGGACAATGGGGCGTTGCCGGCTGCTGAGCAACCGGCGCTCGTCATCGTCGAGATGCGCGATATGCTCGACCGCGGCCAGGTCCGCCGCCATGATGGCAAAGGGCTTGTCGATCCTGCCCTTGCGCGCGCGCAGCAAAGCCACGGCCGCGTCGTCGGTCGCGTTACAGGCCAGGTGGAAGCCACCCAATCCTTTAACCGCAACAATCTTTCCGGAAGCCAACTCCCCCTGCGCCGCAGCAAGCGCAGCCGCACCCGTCACGGCCCGATCCACGGCCGCGGTCGCGCCGTGTCCCTGCTCCCACCAAACCTGCGGGCCGCATGCGGGACACGCATTCGGTTGGGCATGGAAACGGCGATTCAACGGATCGTCATACTCCCGTTGGCAATCCGGGCACATGGCAAAGGGAGCCATGGTGGTCAGTGGCCGGTCGTAGGGAATGTTCCTGGTGATGGTAAAGCGCGGTCCGCAATTGGTGCAGTTGATGAAGGGATAACGATAGCGGCGATCGGCCGGATCGAAGAGCTCGCGCAGGC
>CAYZLP010001138.1:0-1848 GCA_964478635.1 uncultured Caldilineaceae bacterium | reverse complement strand
GAACGCGGATTGAGCGGACTTCGTCGTGAGCTCAGTCGAACGATCTGGCGGATACGCCCAATCCGCGTCATCCGCGGTCCATTACCGACAGACAATCAGCGGATGCTTGATCTGGCCGAGGACGGCGTTGAGCGTGCTGCCGATGAGCAACTGCAGGATGGGGCGGCGGCCGAAACTGCCGATGAGGAGCAGATTGGCCTGGAGTTCGTTCATGGTGCCGAGAATGACCTCGCTCTCGGTCCCGGTCCGGTTGATGATCGGCGCGTCGATGTTCTGTTGCTTGAGATAGGCGTCGGCCCGGGCGATGGCCTGGCGGTCTTCCCGGGAAGCGCCCACGACGAGTACGGCCAGCGGAATCTGCCACGCGGCTGCCACATAGGCGGCCAGGTAGAGTGCCTCGTCCGCTTTGCTGCTGCCGTCGTAGGCCAGCAAAACGTTGTCCATGGGCGAATGGGCGTCATCCGGCACGGCCAGAACGGGACGCCGGCTCTGTTGAACGATGGTGTTGAACTCGGTTCCGACCCCGGTTTGGGTTTGCTGGAGACCCCTGCGCGTCAGGCTCAACGCGATTAGATCGGCGTAGATACTGCGTTCCACAATGCGCCGGGAGACGACCCCCTCGTCCGCCATGGTCGCATACGGTACGCCCTCGGCCTGGCAGCGCGCTGCGAAAGCATGCTCGATTTCGGCAACCTGTTTTGCATCGTCGGGCTGCTGGCTGCTGATCACGCGCAGGCCGATAATGCGACTCCCTTCCCGTTTGGCGATGAGGAGTGCGTGTTCGAACATATTGCGATCGGCCGCACCGCCCCGTCCTGCCACCAAAATATCGTGAAAAAGATTGTCGCTCCCCCGCTTCTGAAGCCGGTCGCGTCGCCATGCGCCCGAATCCGGCCCTACTTCCAGGCTGTCGGGGACAACCGTGCGATAGAGCTGTTCCGAAAAGCGCTGCAGCCCACCTTCGGTGGAGCGTCCTTTGCGCTCTGGCAGCGTGCTGACGGCGTCGACCGAATCGATCTGCCAGCCTAGATCCTGCTCGATTTCGCCCCGGTTGAGGGCCACCAGCACATAGAGATCCGTGTCGGTGTAGCCGGGAAAGTGCTCCGGCAAACCGTAGGCGTGCGCGAGATCGACGATGGGACGATAAACGTGTTCGTACCAATGGACCACAGCCTCGCGGTAGGGAACTTCCCGCGCCTCGTCTAGGCCCATGAAGTAGCGGTGAACGGCGATGTGCTCCAGCAGGAGCGTGTAGTAGCCGCACTGGGTCATCTGCAAAGCGGCATTCGGGCGGAGCGTATCCAGGCCGGTCTCTTCAAGGAAGTCGGCATAGCGCGCCTTGCAGATGACGGCATGTGGATCATCCGCTTTCGTGAGCGGCACCCGGGTCTGGACTTCGGTCACGTACGCGGGAATGGTCGGAATTTTATTTTGCCGGGCGATGCTGACCCGATGGTTGCCATCCAGTACGAAGTAGGCGTCCCCGATCTGGTAGACGCTGACCGGATCCATGCCGGCTGCGTCCACGTGGGTCTTGACCCGGGACCAGCGCTCCATCGTACTGTCGCTCTTGGGTAGAAAGGTTCGGGTAAAATCTTTAGAACGTCCGACGCTGCCTACGATGGCGTCTACAGGGATTTCCTGGAGACCCCGGTCGGACTGGCTGTGGGCATGGAGCTGCCGGCGGATCTCTTCGTAGTCCAGGAGATCCATGGACCTGCCGCTGATATTGGCCATGAGCTGTTGCATGGTGGCCTTTTGTCTGGCACTACGGAAATCATCCTTGGCCTGCAGAAATGACTGTGTCGACATGGCGTTCCTGAGTATGAGTGTACAAATGCTGCGAAC
>CAYZLP010001137.1:1625-1864 GCA_964478635.1 uncultured Caldilineaceae bacterium | reverse complement strand
CGAGCCGGTCGACGACGTGGGCAGCCGCGGGCTGCTCCGGACCCGCTCCCCACGCCTCGACGGCGGCGCGCTCGTCGTCGCCGAGGAGTGCGACGCCGGCGATGGGCGCATCGGGATCGTGGGCCATCGCTCGCAGGATCCGGCCGAAGTGGCTCGCGGCACGTCCTCGCCTGCGGTCGGACGCCCCGGCCTCGCTGAGGTCGAGGATCGACAACCGCCGGTGGCCGAGCCCGATCGAC
>CAYZLP010001137.1:0-1615 GCA_964478635.1 uncultured Caldilineaceae bacterium | reverse complement strand
GCTGGAGCTGTGCGTAGCGTGCCAGCTGGACGCGGACGAGATGGTTCGCGTCGGACGCACCCGAGTGGATCCAGTCGACCTGGGCCGGGAACGGGCCGAACGTCGACAGCCCGCCGTCGGGGACGACGTTCACCACCGCCTCGATGTCGGTCGCCGCGGGGGCGGTTCCCGGCTCGGTGAAGCCGAGGGTGCGGTTCAGCGATCTGCTGATGCGCCGGTGCAGGGTGGCGAACGTGTCGTCGACCTCCACCGAGATGTCGACCGGGTACACCTCGACGAGCGGCCCGACGAGCGACTTCGCCTCGGGTCGGCTGCGGTTGTGCACCGGCAGGCCGATGGCGAACCGGTCGGCGCCGGTGACCCGGTGGAGGTGGGCCGCGGTGGCGCAGAGCAGCGTCGTGGTCCACGAGTGATCGGTACTCATCGAGCGGAAGCGTCCGTCGACCAACGCGTCGAGTGCCTCGGTGAGTTCGTCGTCGATCGGGACCCCGACGCGGTGACTCGACGTCGTCGCGGGCCGATGTCGTTCGTAGAGATGACCGAGGCGGGGCGCCGCGGCGCGCTGCGTCCAGTGCTGGACGGCGCGTGCATGCGCCGGGCCGCCGGCGGTGAACCCGTCCCACCCGTAGTAGGAGGGGATGTCGACCACCTCGCCCTCGTAGGCCCTCGCGGTGAGCTGGAACACCAGCGTCGACGAGAAGGCATCGGTCACGCAGTGATGGAGGGCGAGATACCACGAGACGGTCCCGTCGTCGTGCACGAGCAGGGCGCTGTCGTAGGCGCGACGACCGATCGGGAGGGCCTCGCCGGCGCGCTGGTGCGCCCAGCGGTGCGCCTCCTCACGAGGGAGCTCGACGATCTCGGTCGGTGCGGGTTCGTTCGACAGCCGCACGATCGTCGCGCCGTCGGCCGAGGTCGTGATCTGGGTTCGCAGGACGTCGCTCGCGGCGACCACGCGTGCGAACGCGTCGGCCAGCCGCCCCGGATCGAGCGGCGCGTCGATGTGCGCGAGCCGAACCATGTTCTGGGTCGGGGAGCGGGGATCGCGCTGTTGCGAGGCGAACAGGGCGCGCTGGACGGGCGTCAGCGACCGGCGATGCTCGACGGAGACCGTCGTTGCGGTCGTGGGGGTCGTCTCGATCTCGGTCACGGGGTCGGGCTCCCGCCTGGCATACTCGTCCGCCCGAGAGGATCCCACCGCCGTTCATGTCCACGATCGCGATCGTTCCGAGTGACGTCCCGTCCAAGCGGATGCTGGCCACCAACCTCGCCCGGATGCTGGTCGCCGCAGGACACCGGGCGGTGCTGCTGCTCGACGAGCGCGACGACGGCGTCGGCACCGGCGGGATCGAGCAGCGCCGCGTCGTCCTGCGTCCGCCCGATCGGACCGTGGCGCGTGGCCGTGTCGTCGAACGGTGGAGGGCCAACCGATCGGCTGCTGCGTCGTTCGATCCGGTCCGCTTCGACGCCGCGCTCGAGGCGATCGAGCCCGACCTGCTCGTGATCGACATCGAGGAGTACGAGGCGCTGATCCTCGCGCTCGCCCTCGCTCGACCGCTGGCGGTGCTGTGCAGCTTCTTCGATCCGTGGCCGATCAGCGGGCTCGGGCCCGACG
>CAYZLP010001136.1:0-1865 GCA_964478635.1 uncultured Caldilineaceae bacterium | reverse complement strand
ATCCCTGCACTTCGATCAACTGGGGAAAATAGTTGCCGTCCGGATCGACACAGACCCCGAAGTCCATCTGCAGGAAGGTCGTATGGGGCGTTTCATTGGGTACGCTTTGGCCTGCCAGCACGGCGCTTTGCGAACGCTGCCGGAAATCGGGAGCGACGATGACGTTGGTGATCTCTTCACAGGCTTCGAAGAGCTGCCGCTTAAGGTCCGCCGGCACAAAAACGGGCGTTTCGGCGATCTTGAAAGGCGGCCGGTGCCCGTACTGTGCGGCGATCCAATCGAGAAATTCCTGGTAGCGCTGCTGCGTGAAAGCGGCATTATAAGCCTGGCGAAGTTCCGGGATCATGATTGGTCAGTGCGTTAGTGGATTAGTCGTTCTCAAAAAAGGCGACGGTTGCGCCAACCCAGCGATCTTCCTTGTTGTAGCGCACGCCGACCATCTCGCCGTGGGTCAGCCGCACCAGGTTGATCACCAGGCGGGGGCGTTCCCACTCATGCTTCCAGACCATCATCATGCGGATCTCGCATTTCGAGGGCGCCTGGTTGCCGGGGGCGATGATCAGGGGCGTATAGTCGACCCGGCGCTGCAGGATGTAGTTGTCGCGATCCTTGATCTGGTCGAGGTCGGCAGCCGTGACGCGGATCTTCACGCCTTTGCCGGAGAAGGAGAACAAGGGTTTGAGGACGTAGTTCTCCAGGTCGTCGGGGTAGCGCTCGAGCTCACTGAGGAAGAAGCTTTCCGGGATATGCGCCCCCTTGAGGAAGGGCATGGAATACTTGCTGATGCGCATGAACCAGTTGGGATGGCCGGCCCATTCGACATCCACCTCTTCGGTGAGGTTGAACTCGCGCGGCAGGTCGTCGCGCTGGATCAGCTCGTCGAAGATGACGCGGTTGAAGATGCGGTGCACGGGAATGCGCCGTCCGTCGCGCTCGTAGTAGACCTTTCGTCCCTCCACCCGCAGCTCGCTGATACAGCAATACTGGACGCCCAGCAAATCGCGACAGATAATAAAGTCGATCAGGGTAGCTTGCTGCCGGGGCTCCACTTCCAGCAGAATGACGTTTTCGGGATCGCAATCGCCCACAATGATGGAGCGCAGCAGTTCCAGGTAAGTCGTTTCATCCAGCCCGTCGAATAGGTGGTTGAAGCCGGCAGGTATATCGTAGTGGCGGCGATAGGCCTGGGCCAGGAGATGCTGAAAAAAATAGAGGGAGGGAAAGCCCTGTACCTCGATGAGTTGGGGCAGGTAATTGCCGTTCCCGTCGCGGCAGATGCCGAAATCCATCTGCAAAAAGGCGGTGTGCGTCGTTTCATCCGGCACGGACTGCCCGGAGAGCAGAGCCCCGGCCGACAGGTCCCGAAAGTCGGGCCGGACCAGCACGTCGACGATCTCTTCGCAGGCCTCGAAGAGTTGGCGTTTCAGCTCCCGGGGCACGAAGACCGGCGTTTCGGAAATCTTGAAGGAAGGACGATGCTGATGCTGGGCGGCGACCCAGTCGAGCATCGACTCATAGCGTTCATTGGTGAAGGCCCGGTTAAAGGCCTCCCGGATGGGTGCCATCATGGTATATCGGTCGTTTTAGCGTTATCGGATAAAGCCGGACGGTCAGGGCAGGGGTTCGAAGAAGCCGATACTGGCGCCGACCCAGCGATCGTCTTTGTTGTAACGCACGCCGATCATCTCGCCGCGCGACAGGCGCACCAGGTTGATGGCCATGCGGGGGCGTTCCCACTGCGGCATCCAGACCATCATCATGCGTATCTCGCACTTGGAAGGCGGCAGCCCGAAGGGCGCCTCGACCACCGGGCTGTAGGTGACTTTGCGCTGCAGGATGTAATTGCCTGGGTCGGGGATCTGATC
>CAYZLP010001135.1:0-1865 GCA_964478635.1 uncultured Caldilineaceae bacterium | reverse complement strand
GTTGAACGGCGAGACCCTCTTTGGGCGTATTGTTGAACCGCAGAGGATAGGCCGAGATTGAAGCGGATCGGGCGGAACACCGCGGATTCTCTGGAAAGACATCTGATCGGATTCGCCGATTCCGGCAGATCCGCGACCGATCCTCTCCATCATCATCAAGATAGCGAGTGAGCCAAATGAGTAACTTGGTACAGGAGTTGGAAAACCTCTATGACCGGGCGACCGGCGAATTGGCTGCTGCAGAAACGACCGTAGCGACCGAGGCATGGTACACCCAATACCTCAGCCGCAAGGGCGAACTGACCACGGCCTTGCGCGGTTTGGGTCAGTTAAGTCAGGAAGAGCGACCGGCCGTGGGCAAGCGCGCCAATGAAATCAAGGTCGCGCTCGAGGCAGCCCTGCAGGCGCGCCAGAGCGCCATCGCCCTGGCCGAGATGGAGCAGGCGCTCAGCGCCGAAGGCATCGACGTGACCCTTCCCGGCCGCCCCCAGCAGGTGGGCAAGCTCCATCCGACCACAGTGGCCATGCGCGAAATCATTGATATTTTCGCCCAGATGGGCTTCGAAGTCTTTGACTCTCCCGAGGTTGAGACCGACGCTTACAATTTCGAGCTGCTCAACTTCCCGCCCGGTCATCCGGCCCGGGAGATGCAGGATTCCTTCTATACGGCGACGCCCGACGTCATTTTGCGCACCCACACCAGTCCCGGGCAGATTCACGCCATGCGCAAATATGCGCCTGAACCCATTCGGGTCATTCTGCCGGGCAAGTGTTATCGCAATGAGGACGTGACCGCCCGTTCGGAGATGATGTTCTATCAGGTCGAAGGCCTGGCCGTGGGCCGCAACGTTACGTTCAGTGATCTGAAAGGTGTGCTGCTCAACTATGCCAACCAGATGTACGGAGAAGGGCGACAAATTCGCTTCCGCAAATCCTACTTCCCCTTCACCGAACCAAGCGTGGAGGTCGATGTAGACTGCATTCTCTGTGGTGGGGAGGGCTGCCGCGTCTGCAAGTACAGCGGCTGGCTGGAAATCCTCGGCGCCGGCATGGTCCACCCGGTGGTGCTGAAGAATGGGGGCTATGATCCGGCCGAATACAGCGGCTTCGCGTTTGGCATGGGCATCGAGCGTCAGGCCATGAACAAGTACAGTATCGATGACATCCGCTACTTCTACGACAACGATGCGCGCTTCCTGGCCCGGGTAGGATAGCCGCGGCCGCTTCCTCCGAACGCCAGACCGTCAATCGAAACAGACCGTTCTGCAGTCGCCCCGGCCAGTCGATCACCTATCGACTGGCCGGGGCGACTGCGCGGGAAAGTTGGTCACTCCGAGCAGAGCGACAGCATCAATCGGGGAGATCGTAAGCGATCACACGGAAAGTAATTTGACATTGAAGCATCATGTGTGTATAATTACTTCATTATTAAATGTTTTGATGGTGAAGTATGATGAAGATCGCAGCAAGAACACCGACAGAAACACCGACAAAAAACACTTAGGAGAACAAGATTATGGCTTGGCAAATCGACACTGCACATTCTGAAATTCAGTTCTCCGTGCGCCACATGATGATTTCAAAGGTGCGCGGTTCGTTTGAAAATTTCTCCGGCGAAATCGAGTTGAGTGAAGAGAACCCGGCCGCCGCCACCGTGGACGTCACCGTGGATGTGGCGAGCATCAATACCCGGGAGGCCCAACGCGACGGTCATCTCAAGTCGCCCGATTTCTTTGACGTGGAGACGTATCCCACCATGCGCTTCGTCAGCACAGGCGTGGAGCGCACCGGTGACAAGAGTGCCAAGCTGCACGGCAACCTGACGATTCGTGACGTCACCAAGCCGTTGACCCTGGATGTCGAGT
>CAYZLP010001134.1:0-1866 GCA_964478635.1 uncultured Caldilineaceae bacterium | reverse complement strand
CGCGACCGAGAGCAAGATCAGGACGATCATCACGCCCAACACCAGCAGGGAGGCCGCCATGGAAGGGGTCCGCCCGACTTCTGTCGGTACTTTGACTTCGGATTCTGTCATCGTGCACCTCCGAGTATCCACATAGATGGAGCGAAAAATCGATGCATTGCGCGCATAAGAGCGGAGCGCACCCGATCTCTGATTGAATGGCCCACCTGTCTAGCGGATAAACGCCGCTAGAGGCTGGCCCGCTGGGGCAGAACGGAAGCAGCGATAAACAGCCCGCCAATGATTGCCGTGATCTGCACGACGACACCCCAGACAGCAGGCAGCGCGCCGATGATTCCATACGTTTGCAGCGTGTCCAAGCCAAAGTAGGCAGCTGCGCCGGGCACCAAGATCATGATGCCGGGCAGCACCACCACAGAACCCGGTCGACGGAGGCGCAGGACATACACGCTGGCGTAGAAGCCCAGCAACATCGCACCCAAAAATGCGCCCTGCCAATTGCCGAGCTGATTGCCGATCTGCACCCCCAGGTATGCCAGTCCACCGGCCAGAAGTACCCAGGCGAGGTCTCGCCGGGGGACCTGAAAGACCATGGCCAAACCCAGCATTAGCAGTGCCACGAACGGAAAGGTGATCCACAACGGATTAACCGCTGTGGCCGCCGGCGCCGAGACGCTCCACAGCGCCCGGACCAGCGCAGATCCGACCGCCACCCCCACCACGAGCGAGAAAGTAACCAGGATGCCATCCACGAGACGATTGATGCCCGGAACGGTCAGCTTGGACGCCAACTCAGCAGTGCCCAGCGTCAGGGACAAACCGGGCACAAGGACAATCACAGCGCACAGGGCAACCACAGAGGCGTCGCTGCCGGGAAAGATCAGCGCCAGCAGATTGGCCAGCAAGGACGCGACCAACGCAGCCGTGAAATTGATCCGGTTGGCCAACCATTGCGACCGATTTGCCCTCACCGTGATTGCAAAGACGACTAGACTGAGTAGCGCGGCAAAGGCTACGTCCCACCAACCGGCCGACAGCAACACGGCAAAACTTGCTCCGCAGAGTGCATACCCCGCGGCGACGATTGACGCCCCGTAGGGCTGCGGGCTGGAATCGATCTCTTTCAGGCGGGTGCTTCCGTCCGTAAAAGAAACCTTGCCGTCAGCCATATCATTCACGAGCACGCCGACCGCCGACAGTTTCGCCAAGTCAAACGACCCGGTCGGTTGCTCCACAATCATCCTGCGCGGATCGGCATCGCTTGACCGTCGGAACTCAAAGAAGAAGAAGGGTGGAACCGGCAACATGACGCCGTAGAATCCAAACAATTGAGGTAACTGTGACATAAGGTCATGCATACGCACCAGAGACATTCCGTACTGATGGGTCTGCGTGACGAGTTGCGTGATAAACTGGCAGGCCGGTACGAACTCATCTTCATGGAGCGGATGCTTGGGCTGAGATGGTGGTGACACCAACGATTTCACGCCTGCCAGCGCATGATGCAATGCCTGTTCAGGCTCAACAGGTGTATTCATGACTCACCGCGGTCAATTCGTAATCCACATGGAGGTAATCATCCTGTCGTCAAAACCAAAGGGAAAAGGCTCGAAACCGCCCTTTCCCTCAACCGGGAAGTGGGTCGGCTCACCGAGCTGGACCGGATAGCCAGTCATGCCTCGGCCTTCTGGTTCAGTCAAAGCTCAGCGCAATTGCGCGACCCATCGCCTCATTCCATTCGGTGCCGTCGCCGGTGGTGAACCAGACGGCCACCATGTCGCGCGAAGGCGAGACATAGAAACCCTGGCCGCCGACGCCGGCCTTGAACAAATCACCGTCGGGCAGGATCGCGTCCCACATGTAGGC
>CAYZLP010001133.1:0-1871 GCA_964478635.1 uncultured Caldilineaceae bacterium | reverse complement strand
GCCGGCAAGGATGAGGTCCGCCCCGACGGCCGCAAGCACGGCCCGCAAGCCCGCCGCCGCTCCGCTCCGGGCTGCCGCCTTTGTGGCGGCATAGGTCTCCTCGGACATCTTCGTTTCTACGGAGCCGCGTAAATGGCCATGGCCATAGGGCGCGCGGTTCGCCATGTCCGCTTCATTGATAGCAGCCACATCGGCCAACGCCTCGACTGGGAAATCACCGCCGGCTTCCCGTGCGAAGCGGTTGAAGGAGTCCTGGAAGCCGTACTGCAGAACCTCGCGTACGGGCGCGCGGGCCGGCAGCTTCGACGCAGAGATCTCGACCGTCTTCAGCCCGGCCCGGGCCAATAGCTGGGCCAGGTCGCGCAGCTGCACGGTGCGCGCCAGCAGTTCCTGCGCAACGCGCTCGCGCCGTGCGTCGTCGACCTCGCCCGCCTGCTCGGCCAGCCGGGCGAGTTGGAGTGCCACGCCCGCATCGTCGAAGACCGGGATCGCGACGGTCAAACCGGCCGCCGCGCCGGCCGTGGCATAGCGGGCATAATCCAGCGTCTGCCTGGCGGTCAACGCCGGATCGGACGCGCGATCTTCCTCCACGCCGGTCATGGCCGTCAGCAGAATGGCCACGTCGGTTACGTTGCGGCCCATGGGCCCGACCACGTCCATCCAGTCGACCAGGGGAATCACATAATCGCCGCTCACCAATCCGTGGCTCGGTTTGAGGCCCACGATGGCGTTGGCCCGGGCCGGCGAGATGATGGAGCCCTGGGTCTCTGATCCAATGGTGACGGCGGCGAAATTGGCCGCCGCAGCCACGGCCGAGCCGCTGCTGGAGCCCAGGGGATCGAAGGGACCGCAGGGATTGCGGGTCTGGCCGCCCAGGGTGCTGAAACCGTTGGGCATGCTCGGGTCCATGTAGTTGGCCCATTCGGAAAGGTTGGTCTTGCCCAGGATGATGGCGCCGGCGCGGCGCAGTTGGGCGACGAGAAACGCGTCCCGGTCCGGCCGCCAATCCTTGAGCGCGTAGGCCCCGGCGGTGGCGTGGAGGCCGTCGCCGGTTGCGATGTTGTCTTTCAGCAGCACAGGAATGCCGTGCATGGGGCCGAGCCGCGTCCCGGCCGCGCGCAGTTCGTCGGCGGCGGCCGCATCGGCCAGGGCGGCGGGGTTCAGTTCCAGCACGGCGTTGAGCTTGTCGAGATCGTAGCGCCGGATGCGGTCCACGTAGAAGGTGACGAGTTCTGTCGACGTGAGTTGGCCCGCATCGATGAGCCTTTGGATAGCGGGAATGGCAGCGTCGGCCAGCACCAGGTCGAGGATGCGGGCGCGCGCGACCGGAAAGGCGGCCAGCGCGTCTGCAAACGCGCTGAAGTCACGTATGCGCTTGTTGGCATAGTCGGGTTCGGCCAGCGGAAAGGACGGAGCGGGGTCAGCCGTGGACATAGACGCTTCCAGGATTCTTGACGGTCTCCACGAAGAAGACAACGATCTGCCGGTAGGTAGCTTGGTGCTCGACTAACCTGAATTCTGTATCTGTCATTCTGAACGGGTTGGTCCGAAATTTTCGGATACGGCGATGGTCCAGTGAAGAATCTGTTCTCCATCTACACCGAGATTCTTCACTGGACCGTCGCCGAGTCCTGAGTCTCGCCGCAGACCCGTTCAGAATGACATGGCAGAACTCAGATGAACGGGCTACTTACGCTGCGACGCGATCACGCAGATTCTCCAACTCGAAATAGTCCCGTATCAGCCAGGCCATGCGCTCGTAGACGGCGTCCTGGGCTGCGGCCACTTCGCCCGTCGAACGGAGTGACTGTTCATACGCCTGGCGAATCTCGGTGCCGATGTTGATTTTGGCGATCCCCTTTTTGAAGGAG
>CAYZLP010001132.1:0-1871 GCA_964478635.1 uncultured Caldilineaceae bacterium | reverse complement strand
CTGGATCGAGATGACGCCAATCATCGCCAAGGGCAGGAAATCTGGCAGGAGTTGATGGGCAGCGATCACAAGTTGATCACGAGCAACTACGTGGTTGTCGAAACGACTGCTCTGACACAGCATCGGCTGGGGTTTGCTGCCGCAGTCGATTTACAGGATACATTCCTGCCGCTTGCCCATATCATCTGGATCGATGCTGACCTCCATGGCGCCGGCGCGACGGCATGGAGAACGGTCAAGCGTCGCAGGCTAAGTCTGGTCGATTGTGTCAGCTTCGAAGTCTGCCGCAGGCTAGGCGTGGACGGTGTGTTCGCATTCGATTGCCAATTCGAGGATCAAGGCTTGACTCTGTTGTCGTCCTGAGTTCTCCACATTTTGCATTTCCCAGGGATGTTGCGCTTTTTCTCCCATCCACGCGCGCTGTGCTACGATATGGGTTGCGTTTTAGGCCGCTGGCAACCGCGGCCTGCGCTTGACCAAGTGACCGTTGACGGGGCATGATCGGCCGGCAAGGCGCCGGCTTCCCCATACTGTTTTCGACCGGCGTGAACTTCTCGTCGCGCCCGTGCGTTAGTCAAACGTTATGAGCAAATTAGACCGACACGACCACATTCTGATTGCCCGGCGCAAGCGCCAGCGGGCCCAGGCCAACCGACCTCGTCCCTGGCTGCGCCTCGGCCAAATCGTGCTTGCCGCGGTGCTCGTCGTTGCCGCAACCGTTGCGGCCGTCGGGGCCGGCGGCGTGGCCGTCGCCGTAGGCATCTATAACTCCTATGCGGCCCAGCTGCCAGACGCCAGCGTCATCGAGCAAGAGCAGGACGATTTCCAGACCGTGCGCATCTACGACCGCACGGGCCAGCATCTGCTCTATGAGAGCGTGGATCCCCGGCCGTTCCGGGGCGATCGCACCTACCTGCCGCTAAACGATATGTCGCCCTGGGTCTGGCAGGCAGCCGTGGCCCTGGAAGACCGCAATTATTGGGAGAATCCGGGTGTCAACATGCGCGGCCTCATGCGCGCCTTCATCTCGAATCTCCAGGGCGGCGCGGTGCAGGGCGGTTCCTCCATCACCCAGCAGCTGATCAAGAATGTCGTCATTCCCGTCGAGGAGCGGGCCCAGCAGAGCTACGCCCGCAAGATCAAGGAAGTGATCCTGGCCATCGAGGTCACCCGGCGCTATCCCAAGGAAAAGGTGCTGGAGTGGTATCTCAACTATAACTTCTACGGCAACCTGGCCTACGGCGTGGAAGCCGCCAGCCAGGTCTATTTCGGCAAAAGTGTGGAGGAGCTCGACCTGGCTGAAGCGGCCATGCTGGCAGCCATTCCTCAGTTTCCGGCCCTGAACCCCATCGACAATCCGGAAGATGCCAAGCTGCGCCAGGGGGTCACCTTGCAGGCAATGGCCGAAGCTGGCTATATCACCCAAGCGGAGGCGGAGGCTGCCTTCAATCAGGAACTGGCCCTGCGCAAGTCGGTCGCCGAGCGCTTTGATATTTTGACGGCGCCCCACTTTGCCCTCTATGCGCTCGACCAAGTCAAGCGCCAGTTCAACACGGCGGAAGACCCCTATTTCATCTGGCGCAAGGGGCTGCAGATCTACACCACGCTTGATGTGGAGATGCAGAAGTATGCCGAGCAGATCGCCCGGGAGCAGGTCGCCCTGCTCATCGAACAGGAGAAAAATGCCAGCAACGCCTCGGTCGTTTCCATCAAGAACGACACGGGCGAAATTCTGGCCATGGTCGGCTCGCTGGACTACAACAATGAAGAGATCGACGGTCAGGTCAACATGGCCACGGCCGAACGCCAGCCCGGCTCCAGCTTCAAACCGTACGTCTATCTGACGGCGCTCCAGCAAGACATGACGCCCG
>CAYZLP010001131.1:0-1879 GCA_964478635.1 uncultured Caldilineaceae bacterium | reverse complement strand
AGACAGTATCTACCTGGGCCTGATTGAAGTCGCGCCGCGGTTCCAATGCCAGGGTATCGGGTCAGAGATACTGCGCAGCTTGCAGGCAGAGGCGCGCGCGACAGGCCGTGCACTTAGCCTGCACGTGTTGCGCACCAACCCGCGCGCCACGGACCTATATCTGCGTCACGGCTTCGAGATCGTCGAAGAGGAAGCCCACCGCTTGAAGATGCAGTGGCTTCCGCCCTTGTAACCAGTCAGTTCTGTAGCGAGATACAGATTGGGCCGCAATCGCTGTGCGAATGCTCAGTTGTTAGTCGGCAACCGTGACAGCTCGTGCCAACGCTGCATGGCCCCGGTGCGGAACAAGGCGGGGTCGAAGTCGGCCAACGCCTCCCATCCCTCGACACTGGCAATCTCACGATCTTCATCGGACAGCTCGACTTCCAGGATGCGGCCGTCAGTTCGCAGTTCAATCGTCAGACGCTCGCTGCCATCATCGACAATCTCGGTGATGCATTGGCGGTCGCTGCCCTCGGGGTAGCGAATAAAGGCTGCAGAACAACGTTGGCAATACGACAAACTCGCGTTGCACATTCCACGGTCCATGACGATGCGCATACTATTTGGCTCCTTTGACCTCGAGCGGTCAACAATCGGTAGGTGGTGGACCGTTCAGCAAGTCCGCCCCATTTCGCTTGTTACAACATTACGCCAATCCTGCGCCCTTTCTCAAGTGACAAATGTCACGGTTTGACATACCATTCGTCACGCCCTTTGACTTGTCGCAAAGGCGTAGGGCCCTGACGCATGACTTCGTATTTCGTGACCATTGCCGGCAACATTGGCGTCGGCAAATCGACATTAGTGGACCTACTGACTGCCAAAGTTGGCTGGGAGCCCGTCATGGAGGCTGTGGCGGACAATCCGTACCTGGCCGACTTCTACGAAGACATGGAGCGCTGGAGCTTTCAGTCACAGGTATTCTTCCTCGTGCGCCGCATCCAGCAGCACCATCTCGTACTGCAGAACTCACACTCCGTCCTGCAAGACCGCAGCGTCTACGAAGACGCCGAAATCTTCGCTCGTAACCTGTACTTGCAGGGTTCGATGTCGCAACGGGATTGGTCATGTTACTATGAGTTGTATCAGACACTTTCCACGCTGCTCGACCCACCCGACCTCGTCATCTATCTCCGCGCCTCCGTGCCAACCCTGCGCAAGCGTATTGAGCAGCGCGGACGGGAGTACGAGCAATCGATCAGCGATGCCTATCTGCAACAACTCAATGCCCTCTACGACGAGTGGGCATCGGGATTCAGCCTCAGCCCCGTTCTAACGATTGACACCAATCGGCTAAATTATGTACGCTATGAGGAGCATCTGGATCAGATCTGGCAACGCATCGACGACCGGCTCCGTGGCCGCGATTACTTGACCCTTGAATGACAGTGTGACCTTTGATTGTGCCCCGTTCTTGTCCATTTCAGTTATTGACCAAGGAGGTCACAGATGAGTGTCTACAAGGTAATCGAGTTGATTGGCACAAGCCCAAACTCCTGGGAGGAAGCAACGCGAAAGGCGGTCGACCAGGCCAGGGAAACGCTGCGCGACCTGCGTGTGGCCGAAATCATGAAGCTCGATGTGCGCCTGAACGATGACGGCGAGATCATCGAATACCGGGCACGAGTCATGTTGTCATTCAAGTACGACGACTAGCGGCCGTCGCGCGCCAAAGGCGCCAGATATGTAGCGCGAGGGCGTGGCCGGTTTGGCCACGCCCTCGCTGTTCTTGCTCAAGAGCGTGCGTGGCAGGGCGCTAGTTCAGCCGCTCGAACACGCCAGCAGCCCCCATGCCGCCGCCGATGCACATCGTCACCATGCCCAGTTCGGCGTCCCG
>CAYZLP010001130.1:0-1881 GCA_964478635.1 uncultured Caldilineaceae bacterium | reverse complement strand
CCGTGCGGACCCTGGACCGGATCGTCTCTGTACGCGATTACGAAGACTTCGCCCGGGCCTTTGCCGGCATCGGCAAGGCTCAGGCAACGGTTGTCTGGAACGGCAGCCGGGAACTGCTTCACCTGACCGTCACCGATCCCACGGGAAACCCTGCGCCGGCGACGACCCTGGCCAAGCTGCGCGACGCCATCGAAGGTGCACGCGACCCGGGCCGTCCCGTTTGCCTGGACGCCGCCGACGTCAAGACATTCTCATTGCAGGCCGGTTTGCTGATCGACCCGGCCTACGCGCGGCCGGAGGTGGAAGACGCGGTGAGAGAGGCCCTTGCCGGAGCCTTTGCCTTTGCCACGCGTGAACTGGGCCAGCCGGTCCCTGCAGCCGAAGTCATCACGGTGATTCAGTCCGTGGCAGGCGTGTTGGCCGTCGATCTGGACTTCCTCTATCTGGGCAGCAAGCCCATGCTCAAAGCCGTTCTCACAGCCGAGCGTGCCCGCTACGGCGCGGGATCGGCAGGATGTGCGGCCATCTTGCCTGCGCAGTTGCTGTTGCTCAATCCCAAGGGCGTCACGCTCAAGGAGGGCGCGCCATGACCGACGGAAACCCGGAACGCCTCTACAGTCTATTGCCGGCCATCTACCGCACGCGTGACGCGGGTGAAGGACACGCGCTTCAGGCTTTGTTGGGCGTCATCCAGGAAGAGGTAGATCGGCTGGAAGGAGACATCGATCAGCTCTACGACAACTGGTTCGTCGAGACGGCGGCCGAGTGGCTCCTGCCTTATATCGGCGATCTGTTGGGTGTGCGCATGCTCCACACGGTGGAAAGCGCCGGCGTCCACAGCTTGCGCGCCTATGTGGCCAATACGCTGCAATACCGCCAGCGCAAGGGCACGGCCGCGGTCCTGGAACAGCTGGCCGACGATATCACCGGTTGGGAAGCCCGAGTGGTCGAGTTTTTTCAGCGGTTGTCGACAACCCAACACGTAAATCATCTCCGACCGGACAATCTGCGTACGCCCGACCTGCGTGACACGAATGGGCTTGAACTGCTGAACACGCCCTTTGACCGCATGGCCCACACGGCAGAAGTACGGCGCATTGCCACGCGCGGCGGGCGCTACAATATCCCGAACCTGGGCCTCTTCCTCTGGCGTCTGCAGCGTTACCCCGTCATCGACGGCGTCCCCCGGCGGATCGCGGGATCGCCCGCGCCGCGCTTCACCTTTAGTCCCTTCGGGGCCGACGCGCCGCTCTTCAATAACCCGGCCCCGGAAACGGAGGTGGCCCAGATCGCGGCGGAAATCAATGTGCCCGGCCCCTTGCGCCGGCGTGCCGTGGCTGATTTCGAACTACAGCCTCATTTTTTCGGCGCCCAGCCCGTCATTGCCGTTCGTCTTACGCCGCCGGGACCCGGCGCCCAGCCCGAAACGATCGCCCCGGAGGCCATCGAAGTCTGCGATCTGGCCGAGTGGCATCAACCAACCGCGCCGGGCAAAGCGGTCGCCATCGACCCCGAACGGGGCCGCCTGACCCTCCGGGACGGGCTCGATTTCAGCGCGCTGCACGTACGCTATAGCTACGGCTTCAGCGGCGACATCGGCGGCGGGCCCTACGACCGGCGCGCGTATCTGGCCGATGAGCACGAATTTCCGCTCATCGAAGTGCAGAAGGGCACGGCCGTCGCCACGCTCCAGGCCGCGCTCACCCAGTGGCAGGCAGCCGGGTCGCCGCCGGCCATCATCCGGGTATTGGACAACGAGGTGTACGGCGGCAACCTGGAGGTGACGTTGCCGCCTGGCGGACGGCTCTGGATCGAGAGCGCAAACCGCCGGCACGCCATCATCCGGCCGACGGGCAACGGCAGCGTGCGCGTCGTCGCGCC
>CAYZLP010001129.1:0-1887 GCA_964478635.1 uncultured Caldilineaceae bacterium | reverse complement strand
ATCTCCCTGGCCTGCTGGCTGTCCGGATCCTCAACCACGGTAACCTCAAAGCCGTTCTCCTCCAGGAGACCGACCTCAATGGTTCCGAGATTCAGATCCGCGAAGAAAAGTTGATCGTGGAATTCCGGCGGAAACTCCGTACCCTCATAGAAATCCAGGCCGGTGATGGAAGCGCCCATGTCGTCGTCATGGCCGTAAAACAGGATGGGGTCCGTATAAGAAGGAGGAGCGGCATCACAGGGGAGGACCTCATTGAGCGGGCACGGCCCTTCGCGCACCGGCCAGCCAAAATTGACGCCGGGCGCCACAACATTGACTTCCTCCCAGGCCTCGTTGCCCACGTCGGCGACGTAGATATGTTGGTCGGAAGCCCGGTAGCTCAACCGAAACGGATTGCGCAGCCCCAGAGAAAAGACTTCAGGCAGGCCCATTTCTACTTCCGCGTAGGGATTATCGCTGGGTATGGTATAGCCGGAATCCGTCGGCACGATGCGCAGGATTTTGCCGGTGAAGCGATCGGATTGCTGGGCAGTCTCCCCACGCGTGACGTCGCCCACAGCGAGATAGAGGCGTCCTTTTTCGTCAAAGGCCATGCCGCCGCCGTTGTGCATAATCCACCAGGGGACATCATCCAGAATAATCTGCTCGCTATCCAGTGACGCAGTGAGCGAGTTGCGATCCACCGTAAAACGCGAAAGGCGGTTGACGGATTCGCCGCTCCACCCGGGTGAAGCTTCGCCGGTAGCGTGCCAAATGTAGATGTGGCCACTATCCGCAAAGTCGGGGGCGATAATCAAGCCGAGCAGACCCGAATCGCCAAACGGGTTTGTAGGCATGGTCATGACGGGCTGGCTGCGCAGCAGGCCGTCACGCACAAGCCGCACCCTGGCGCTTCCGTCAGGCCCATCGCCCGTCCCTTTTTCCAAGACGATCAGTTCGCCGGTTGGCAGGAAGGCCATGTCAGTTGGAAAATTCAGGCCCTCGATCTCGCTCACGGCGAAACCGGGGGGGAGCTCGATTGTGGCGGTTGCACCCGCCTGCGCTGCGGCCGATTCAACTGCGGCCAATTCGACTGCCGCCCAGAGCAGTATTGCGGCCAAAACGATGGAAAAGGAGAACCGTTTGCGGCAACCCGCTGATATGGGCTCACTACACTTCATAACCGATCAACTCCTCATGCATTGGATTGTTCTTTGTGATCCAGTGGGGACTCCATAAGTTCCATTATCATCGAACATTCACCGGGGCTGAAAATTGGCGAACGTTGCGCGAGTTGTCGAAACGTCTTGAAAGGCATAAGATTACGGCGAAACAACACACGAATATTTGCCGGTCGACGCAAGATACTTTCCTTCAGAGTTAGTTGGCCTGGGGCCAGACGCCGGCGCTTGCCTCAGACCGCATAGCAGACCGCAAGAGGGAGCAGACCTATGCCAAAGTCAGCCCAGCCCCAAAGCCGCACGGGCCACTCGGTTGCTGCGTTTCGCACGGCACTCTACGATCATCTCTATTACTCCGTGGGTTCCACGCCTCAATCCGCCAGTCTCTACGACGCCTATTACACACTCGCACTCACGGTTCGCGACCGCTTGATGGAGCGGTGGCGCAGTACGGTTGAAGCCCAGTATGAGGCGAATCCCAAGTTTGTCTATTACCTCTCGGCCGAATACTTATTGGGTCGGCAGTTGGAGCAGAATATGCTCTACACGGATACGGAGCAGCTGGCGCGTGATGCCATGGCAGGCATGCGCGTGACGCTTGACGATCTAAGTCCGCAAGATGTGGAGCCAGGGCTGGGGAATGGCGGCCTGGGTCGTCTTGCGGCCTGCTTCCTGGACTCCATGGCGACCCTCGATCTGCCGTCGGTGGGCTATGGAATTCGCTATG
>CAYZLP010001128.1:0-1893 GCA_964478635.1 uncultured Caldilineaceae bacterium | reverse complement strand
TGACCCAGCATGAGGTCGCCGCGGCCTTTGCCTCCGTGCTGGGACGGCCGGTGGTTGCAGAACAGATCCCGCTGGACGCATGGGAAGCCGAAGCCCGTCGCGCGGGCTTGAACGACTATGCTGTGACGACCCTGCGTAAGATGTTCGATTACTATGGCCGGTACGGTTTTTGGGGCAACCCGGCTGTGCTGACCATGCTCCTCCGCCGTCCGCCCGCCACGCTACAGCAATTTCTCGCCCGCACCGCTCGATCTGCTTGATTGGACCGCGCGCTCACGCCCACAGCCAGACCAACCCGGTCTGCCCTTCGCCGTCGCGATCTGTAGCCGCCATGGCGGGGGCCAGGTTGATCGGTTGCCCGCATTGATTGCTGATGACGTCCTCCAGGCCAAAGAACGCCATGAGGTCCGGCGGGGATTGGAAGCGGACGACTACATTGACGACACCCGGCACGCAGCCTAGGAGCGTTGGCTCACCCTCCACAACCGCAAGGCCCGTCACGCCGTAATCGCGCCGGAGTGCTTCGCGGATGGTTTGTAACCGCTGCGAGATGCGGGCCACGTCCGTGCTTTGGGCGCTCGCGTCGCGACTGTCGGTGACTGGCGCATAGTAGGTGCCCCGGCCCTGACCGTGTTTTGTGAGCAGGCCGCGGGAGACCAGCGCGCTCAGCTTGCGCGTGGCCGTCGGTTTGCTCACGCCTGTTTCCTCCATCAGCGCCTTGGCCGTGACGCTGCCCGCTTCCCGTGCGATTTCCCATGCCCTCGCCTCATCCGGGTCGAGGTCGGCCGGCACGAAGGCAACCTCCGGCGGCAAAACGGCGACGACTGCGCCTTCATCGGCCGGTGCTTCCGCTAATCCCTGAAGGGCTGGAACCTGAGCCGACAATTCGACATAATATGAGATTTCGTCATCAAAGCCGTGGCGCTGGCTAAGTTCATATCCGGCCTGCCAGTGACTGCGCGCCCGTTCGCTCTCGCCGAGCGTGGCATAGGCTTCCGCCAGGTTCGAGTGAGTTGTGACCACAGTGAGGTGATGACCGATCTCCATGCCCAGTTCCAGCGCGGTGAGGTAGGTGACGACGGCTGCTTGCAACTGGCCGCCGAGGTGTTGGGCGAGACCGACATTGAGCGTGGCGGTCAGGCCGTATTCCTGGTTGCCCAGCCGCCGATAGGTGACTGCCGCTTCCTCGAATGCGGCAATGGCATGGGCATAGTCTCCCTGATCGTTGTAGATCAGGCCGAGATTGCCCAGACTATTGGCGATGCGCAGCGGATCGCCCAGGGTCTCGCGCAGGGCGAGGCTGCGCTGGCCGTAGTCGATGGCGCTGGCGAAATCCTGCTGGCGCCGGCGGAGGCTGCTGAGGGCATCGTAGATGTCGGCTTCCAGCAGCCGGCTCTGACCAGCATTCAGGCGAATCGCCTCGGTCAGATCTTCTTCAGCCTCGCTCCAATTGCGGCGCAGAATATGCAGCCAGCCGCGGTCTTTGCGCAGTTCAACCAGTTCCGGATCGCCCTCTTCGAAGCGGTCGATTGCCTGGCGATAGTAATTCATGGCATGGCTCTGATTGCGCTTCTCATAGAGCTTGGCGAGGCGTCGATAAATCTGGGCCTGCCGGCGCGGCTCTTCGGTGGCCGTGAGGGCACGCCGACAGGCCGCTACGGCCGCATCATGGTCACCGACCTGGCGATGGAGATCGGCAACGTGGCACAGAACCGCATAGGCCAATTCGGGCGCCAGTTCGTCGACGGGCAGGGCCGCCAGTCCCTGACGCAGCGCTTCCACCTCCAATTCCTCAACAACTCTGTCATTGGCGGCCATGAGCAGGCGGGCGGCACGCTCGAACTCTCCCGCGCGGACATAATGCTTGCTGGCGGCCAGGGGGCGCTGCATCTT
>CAYZLP010001127.1:0-1895 GCA_964478635.1 uncultured Caldilineaceae bacterium | reverse complement strand
GCCCCGCGCCGCAGCACCTGGCCCACCCAGCGGTAATGGCTGTGAATGCGCCAGAAGACGTACATCATGCTGGGAATCAGAATCACCACGATCCAGGCGCCGTCAGCAAACTTTGCAACGGCAAAGATCGTCATGACCGTGAACGTCATGAGGGCGCCGATACCGTTGACGATTTGCTTCCGGCGCCACCTGGGGTCATAGTGCACGGTCACACCGTGAATCTCCACTTCCTCACCCGGTTGGAGTCGTCCAATGCGCCGCCACCGCACCACCATGCCCGTCTGCGACAGGGTAAACGAGAGAAAGACGCCGATGGCATACAGGGGAATCAGTCGGGTCGTGTCGGCCCCAAAAACAACGATGAGGAAGGATGAGGCCAGAGCCAGGACGATGATCCCCCATGAAAATACCAGACGTCGGCCGCGGTAGGTCAACTGTCGGGGCAGAAAGCCGTCTCCGGCCATCAGCGCGCTCAGGCGGGGAAAATCAGCATAGGCCGTGTTAGCCGCCATTACCAGGATCACCGTGGTTGCCATGATGGTTAGCAGGTAAAGCAGCCCGCTGCCGTAGATGGTACGAGCCAGTTGCGAAATAATTGTCTCGGTGATGTTTTCGGCTGCAATGGCATGCGTCAGGTTGGACAAGAGCGTGATACCGATAAACATCAAGCCCAGCAGCCCGCTCATGATCATGAGCGTTTGGGCCGCGTTGCGACTGCGCGGCTCTTTGAAAGCTGTAATGCCGTTGGAGATGGCTTCTACGCCGGTGACTGCCGCGCAGCCGCTGGCGAAGGCGCGTAGAAAGAGGAAGATTGTCATGGACTGGAGCGGTTCCTCAAGCGCCTCGGTGGTTTCTACCACGCCGAGCGATCCCGTCATGGCGCGAAAGTAGCCAACTGTTAGCATGGCCAACATCATGAAGATAAAGAAGTAGGTCGGAATGGCGAATATGGCGCCCGATTCCTTCACGCCGCGCAGATTAACGATGGTGATGAAGATCACCAAGGTCACCGCCAGGGGAACACGATAAGCATATAGGCCCGGGAACGCCGATGTAATCTGGGCTACGCCCGAAGAAATACTCACGGCCACGGTCAGAATGTAATCGGTCAGCAGGGCAGCGCCTGCCGAGAGGGCAGGAAGATCCCCCAGATTGTCTCGCGCAACGATATAGGCGCCGCCACCGCTGGGATAAGCGTAGATGGTCTGGCGATAAGAGGTCGTCAAGATTATCAGCAGACCGACGATCAGCAAGGATATGGGAATTGACAGTGAGTAGTAGGCAATCCCGGCGAAGGCCAAAATCACCAGAATCTCCTGGGTCGCATATGCGACGGAGGAAAGCGCGTCCGAGGCGAAGACGGCCAAGCCGACCTTCTTGCTGATGGTCTGATGCTGGGCCTCCGCTGTCGCCAACGGGCGGCCGATGAAGATGTTGCCAAGATCTAGGCGCGCGCCGTGATTGGCCATGATCAGCGTTCCTCCACTTTGCCCAGCACTTCGGCCAACGCCCCGCGCTGGGCGGTGTTCACAATGGCCAGTATCTCGTCATGAGCCTGGAGGACGGTGCTGCCGTTGGGCGCAATAACCTCGCCCTTGCGAATCACTGCGGCCAGGGTGCAGTGGGGAGGCCAGTCCACGTCTCTCACAGCCTTACCGTTGACGAATGCGCTCTCTTCGATCTTCTCCTCAACCAGTTCCACTGCACCCTTGCGCAACTTCAGGAGAGTCATCATGTCGCCCAGAGACATTTCCTCTGCGATCATCTTTGCCATCAAGTCGGCCTGGTTGATGGCGACGTCAACGCCCAGCTCCTGGTTAAAGAGCCAGTCATTTTTGGGATTGTTGACCCGGGCAATGATCCGCGGTACGCCAAATTCAAAGCGAGCCAGGCTG
>CAYZLP010001126.1:0-1895 GCA_964478635.1 uncultured Caldilineaceae bacterium | reverse complement strand
CGCCTGCTGATTCTGGCGCCGATTATCAAGGATCGCAAGGGCCAGCATCAGGGCGTCTTCGCCGAGATGCAGAAACAGGGCTTCGTGCGCGCCCGGGTGAATGGCGAAATCTACGAGGTAACCGAAGTTCCCGAGCTGGATCGCTACAAGATGCACACCATTGAGGCCGTGATCGATCGTATCGTGGTTCGCCATCCGCACCCGGACGATGGGGGCGACGAGGATGAACCGGGCACCGACCTGAGCCGCCTGAGCGATTCCGTGGAGACGGCCCTGCGGCTAGGTGAGGGTGTGCTGCTGATCTCTGATGTAACCGACCGGGACAACCCCCTGGATCGGATGTTCAGTGAGCACTTCGCGTGCGTCAAGTGCGGCCTGAGCCTGCCCGAGATCGAGCCCAGGACCTTCAGCTTCAACAGTCCCCACGGCGCCTGTCCCAACTGTAGTGGCCTGGGAACGCTGCAGGAATTTGACCCGGAGCTCATTCTCGATCAGGACGCGTCTCTCCGTGACGGCGCAATCCGGCCGTGGCAGCGCAAAAACGAGGAAGACGGCGACGGCTATTACAACCAACTGCTCCAGGGCGTTAGCAAGCAGTTCAGCATTCCCCTCGACTCCAAGGTCGGCGACCTCAGCTTGAAGCAGCGGGATTTGATTTTGTACGGTCCGCCGGCCGGCAAGGACAAGGTGGAGATCGAGTACAAGACCAGCCGGGGAGACAGCCGCTTTTACGAGACCCGATTCCATGGCGTCATCCCCAATCTCCAGCGCCGCTATGAGGAGACCTCCAGCGACTACATCCGCAGTAAATTGGAGGAGTATATGAGCGTGCGGCCCTGTCCCGTCTGTCAAGGTAAGCGTCTGCGCAAGGAGGCGCTGGCCGTCACCGTTGCCGGCCGCAACATCCACGAAGTGACCGAAATGGCCGTGAACGACTCTCTGGCCTGGATCGAATGGCTCCGGGGCAACGGCAACCAGGTTCCAACGGAGGAAGCGTGGCGGACCCACACGGCGCTGCTGCCCGAGAATCGGAACGGGCACGTGACTTCAGCAGCGCTGGAACGGCTGCTGCAGGCGGAGATTGCGCCCTTTACCGAGCGTGAGCTGATAATCGGCGCCCAGGTCCTGAAGGAGATTGCCGCGCGCCTCAGCTTCATGGTCAATGTTGGTCTGGATTACCTGACGTTGAGCCGCACGGCCGCCACGCTGTCAGGCGGTGAGGCCCAGCGCATTCGCCTGGCTACCCAGATTGGCAGTCAGCTCATGGGGGTGCTCTACATCCTGGACGAACCGAGCATCGGTCTGCATCAGCGGGACAACGCCCGTCTCATCGAGACGCTTCAGGGCATGCGCGATCTGGGCAACACTGTGCTCGTGGTCGAGCATGATGAGGATACGATTCGGGCCGCGGACTGGGTGGTGGACATGGGCCCGGGCGCAGGTGAACACGGCGGTGAGGTCGTGGTGTCCGATTGGCAGCAGGCCTTTCTGCGCCACAAGGAATCTCTGACGGCGAAATACCTGCGCGGCGAACGGCGCATCCCAATCCCGGCCGCGCGGCGGGAGGGGAACGGCAACTATCTCCAGTTGGCAGGCGTCACGGAAAACAATCTCAAGAATGTGGACGTGCGTTTCCCCCTCGGCAAGTTTGTGGCGGTGACGGGCGTGAGCGGCAGCGGCAAGTCGACGCTTACCATCGAGGTGCTGTACAAACGGCTGGCCCAGCTCATGTACCGGGCCAAGGATCGGCCGGGCAAGCATCGCAAGTTGGAAGGCATCGAATATCTGGACAAGGTCATCGACATCGACCAATCACCTATCGGGCGCACGCCCCGTAGCAATCCGGCCACGTACGTGGGCCTGTTCACGCCCATTCGCGAGCTCTTCGCCAGCAT
>CAYZLP010001125.1:0-1899 GCA_964478635.1 uncultured Caldilineaceae bacterium | reverse complement strand
GGAACGAATCGCTGGTGATCGACGCGCAGATCAGGCTCGACCTGTCGGCCGCGCAGCCACCGCTGACGTTCCTGCCGATTGTGCGGCGTTGATGCTGTTGATGGGTAGGGATAGGTAGAAGAAAAGACCGCCGAGGTTTTCTGAATGCCTCGGCGGTCTTGCGTTGATCGTAATCCAACGAATCGCGCTATAGCCTACATATTGGCAATAATCGCGTCGGCGTACTCAGACGTGGACAGCTTCGTCGCGCCCTCGATCTGGCGGTGCAGGTCGTAGGTGACGGTCTTGTCCTGGATCGTCTTGGTCATCGCCTCGACCACCAGGTCGGCCGCTTCCTTCCAGCCCATGTAGTCGAGCATCATGACGCCGCTGAGGATCAGGCTGCTGGGGTTGACCATGTCCTTGCCCGCGTACTTGGGCGCGGTGCCGTGGGTGGCTTCGAACAGAGCCAGGCCGTCGCCGATGTTACCGCCGGGGGCCATGCCCAGACCGCCAACCTGGGCGGCCGCTGCGTCGCTCATGTAGTCGCCGTTCAGATTCAACGTGGCGATGACGCTGTAATCACCGGTGCGGGTGATGAGCTGCTGGAGCATGTTGTCGGCGATGCGGTCATTGATAACCACCTTGCCTTCCGGCGCCTTGCCGTCGTACTTGTCCCACAGTTCATCTTCGGAGATGGTCTGGTCGCCGAACTCGTCGGCCGCCAGCTCGTAGCCCCAATTCTTGAAGCCCCCTTCCGTGAACTTCATGATGTTGCCTTTGTGAACCAGGGTAACGGTCGGCAGCCCGTGGTCGATGGCGTACTGGATGGCCTGGCGCACGAGACGATCGGTGCCGAATTCGCTGACCGGCTTGATACCGATGGCCGATCCTTCCCGCACGTTCTTGCCCAGCTCGTCGCGCATGAAGGCGATGATGGCTTCGGCCCCTTCGGAGTTCGCTTCCCACTCGACGCCGGAGTAAACATCTTCGGTATTCTCGCGGAAGATGACGATGTCCATCTGCTCCGGCTCGCGCATGGGGCTGGGCGTGCCGGGGATGTAGCGGACGGGGCGGACGCAGGCGTAAAGGTCGAGCACCTGGCGCAGCGTCACGTTCAGGCTGCGGAAGCCACCGCCGATCGGCGTGGTCAGTGGACCCTTGATGCCGACCACGAATTCGCGCATGGCGTCGAACGTTTCTTCGGGCATGTAGTTGCCGTCGTAGAGTTCGGCCGCTTTTTCGCCGGCGTAGATCTCCATCCAGGCAATCTTGCGCTTGCCGCCGTATGCCTTCTCCACGGCAGCGTCCCAGACCTTCAACGACGCCGGGGTGATATCGACACCGATACCGTCGCCTTCAATAACGGCCACGATCGGATGGTCGGGGACATGGAGCTTGCCGTCGGTGAAGGTAATCTTTTCGCCATCGGCGGGGACTTGAATATTCTGATAGGGCATAACGAAAGCACTCCTCGGATTGGTTTATGTGGCGCCTCAGATGAGGCGCACTCAGACGCTCCCTGACCGGCAACCGGCTGACGCCAGTCGCTGCCTTGCAGGCGCCCTTAAGCGCCTGGCGCATGTAGCGACTTGCCGGCAAGGGGGACGGTCTATTAACGATCTCAGACTATACAAAGGTGTAGAATACCGCTATTATATGATCATTCGGGCCAGATTGGTATGGCTGCCTGCCGTGCGCGTGGTGCGCGGTTGCTTAAGGCTGTGTGAAAGTGTTCTTCATGCAGACCCCTGAGGTTCTGACGTCACGTTAGAATAGCCGTTGTAGCAACCGGTATGAGCGGGAATTGATGCCGTTGTACCTGATTAGGGCGTCAGGTTCCCCCAGGTAGTTACAGGATTTGCGCAAATTGATGCAACGCCGACTGCTGACATTTCTATTGGCGCTCCTGCTGTTCGC
>CAYZLP010001124.1:0-1900 GCA_964478635.1 uncultured Caldilineaceae bacterium | reverse complement strand
CGCCAAGCCGTCGCCAGGTGCTGCAAGCCGCCGTGTTCGGTGCATCGGGAGCTTTGCTGATGCCACGCTTTGCGCTGGCTGCAATGAACTGGGACATGCCCGCCGCCTACAGTGCCGGCAATTATATCTCCAAGGCCTACGTTGCGTTCGCAGAGGACGTGAAGTCACGCACGAACGGAGAGCTCGCCATCACAGTGCATCCGGGCGGTTCCCTTTATGGCGGATCTGATATCCTGCGCGCCGTTCGCGAAGGTCAGGTTCCAATTGGAGCACGTTTCCTTGCCCCCCATGCCGCAGAGGACCCCATTCTCGGTCTCGACACCATTCCTTTCCTTGCGACCGACCGGGCTCAGGCGCGCAAACTTTATGACGTGTCCAGGCCATACATCGACGAGGCGATGGCTGCCCGAGGCCTGAAGCTGCTTTTCGCGCCGATCTGGCCGCCCCAAGGGCTGTTTTCGAAGAAGCCAATCGCATCGGTCGATGACATGAAGGGAGTCAAGTTCCGCGCCTATGATTCTTCAACGACGCGTCTTGCGGAGCTGATGGGGGCAGTGCCGACCAAGACAGAAGCAAGCGAAATCGCCCAGGCATTTTCAACCGGCATCGCAGAGTCAATGATGGCCTCGGGAGCGATTGGTGTCTTCCAGAAGATCTGGGACTATGTTGACCATTTCTACCTGGTAAATGCGTGGCTGCCCAAGAGCGGGGTGATCGTCAACATGAGCTCCTGGGAGTCGCTTGCTCCATCTGTTCAAACCGCGCTTTCAGAAGCCGCTGCGGCCGCCGAAGCCGCAGTGTGGGACGAGATGGAAGCGCAAAACGCCGGCTACATCAAAACCATGAAGGAAAACGGCATGAAAGTAGAAGAGCCCTCTGCTGAGTTGAAGGCGGGGCTCAATGCCATCGGCGAGCAGATGACCAACGAGTGGATAGCCAGCGCCGGAGACATTGGAAAGGCCGTCATCGAAGCCTATCGCAGCGCCTGAGGGACAGCTGCATGGCGCTCCTCGATACAACGCTGAACCGGCTCTACGCTCTTTGCGGTGCGCTAGCGGCCGGGGCAGTTGTTTTGATCGCCTTGCTTGTCGCAACCAACGTCATCACGAGGCTGATGGGTATCTATGTCGGCGGGCTCACCGAAGGTGCCGGATACGCGATGGCTGCGGCTGGCAGCCTGGGCCTCGCCTGGACCTTTGGCACAGGCGGGCACATTCGTGTGGATCTGGTGCTTGAAAAGCTTCCGGACGATAGCAGGCGCCGACTTGACCAGTTCGCTCTGGTTGCGACATCCGCAAGTATCTGCTTCGCTGCATGGTACATCGTCCGTATGACGTGGATTTCCTGGGACTATGGTGACCTGAGCGACGGCTCGGACGCGTTGCCCTTGTGGCTGCCACAGTTGCCCGTTGCATTTGGCTTTTGCGTGTTCGCGCTGTCACTCGTGCACGGTTCGATCAAGTACCTGTGGTCCGGACGTAGCCCAGTCGTTGAGGAAAGGGAGAAGCTGCTCTCAACATCCGCCGGCAAGAAGGCCGACGGAGCCTGAGATCGTGGAACCGTCACTCATAGCATTGCTTTTGGCCTGCGTACTGATCGTAGTGCTGGCATCGGGCATCTGGATCGGTGCTGCTCTTATCATCATTGGCACCTTCGCTATGGCGCTGTTCACTGGTCGGCCAATCGGGCCGGCGATGGCCACGACGATATGGTCGCAGATCTCCCTCTGGGGCCTTGCCTCTTTGCCGCTTTTCATCTGGATGGGCGAAATCCTGGTTCGGACGCGATTGTCAGAAAGCCTCTTCAATGGCCTTTCGCCTCTGCTTCGACGGCTGCCCGGCGGCCTTCTTCACGTCAATGTCGCAGGTTGCACGGCTTTCTCCGCAATCTCCGGCTCATC
>CAYZLP010001123.1:0-1902 GCA_964478635.1 uncultured Caldilineaceae bacterium | reverse complement strand
GAGCAGCACCTTTCGCGGCGGCGCCGGCGGCAGCAGCTTCTTCAAGCAGGAAAGCAAACACTACCGGGTCACCTCGGAGATCCAGCACTACTCCGCCAAGTCGGTCGCCCTGGTCAAGCTACGACCGGGCGAGGAAAAGACCGTGCGCCAGCTACCAACGCTGATCCTCGAGCGGGTCAAGGACATCAACGAACTAACCCGCGCCACCATCGATATCACCATCGAGCGCCAGAAGGACCTGGAGTCGCCTGACTGGATCCTGGAAGCCCATGCCTCGGCCCCCATCTGGCTGCTGGCCAAATCTTCAGCTCCTCAGGCAGTCCGGGATCCGAAGACGGGCGAATGGAACGACCTCACCCGCTATCTGGGCGCGTTTGTCACGCCCAACACGCCGGAAGTGATCCGCTTTTTGCGCACGGCCGTCGACTTCCATCCCAACAAGCGGCTGGACGGCTACCAGAGCCCGGTCCGCGCCCAGGTTGAGGCGATCTACAGCGCGCTCAAGAAGCGGGGTATTTCTTATGTCGACTCGGTGATTGACTTCAACCCGAGCCAGAATACCCAGAGCCAGCGGGTGCGCTTGCCCAGCGAAAGCCTCGAACATTGCCTGGCCAACTGCATTGACGGCGTCGTGCTCTTCGCCAGCCTGATGCAGGGTATTTCGGTCAATCCCTGCATCGTCGTCCTACCCCGCCATGCCATTGTCGGCTGGGAGACCGGACCGCAGAACGATCAGTGGGAATACCTGGAGACGACCATGCTCTCCACCCACGACTTCGAGCAGGCCCTGGATGTGGGCAATCGACGCGTGCAGGCCTATCAGCAACGCTTCGAGCAGACCAAGGATCCGGCCTGGTACCGGCGCTGGTCGCTGCGCGACCTGCGTACCCACTACGGCATCATGCCCATGGGCTAAGCCCGCTCCGGCCCCGATTTCACTCCCGCAGTTCGATCTGCAAGCCTGCGGGATCATAGCGGTGTATGGCAATACCGGGCCGGAGGAAGACCACGTCGACTGTGGCATCTACGCCCATGATTTGGCGTACCGCGGCGGCATAGATGGCCAGTTGGGCCCGATGCTTCCCGACGGTTTCGGCAACCGTCTCGGGCCGAGTATACTCCGTCTTCCAATCCAGCAGTCGCCACGTTCCCCGCTCGTCCTGCCAGAGAAGATCGATCTGACCGTTCAAGACCCCATCCCCCACGCGCAGGGAAAAGGGCAGTTCGTGAAAACGCTGTTTGCCGCCCTGGATCTCTCTGTAGAGGTGGTGGCGTGCGATCCGTTCCAGCATGGTGAGGGCCTGGCCTACGGCAGCCTGGCGCAGATTGGCCTCGTAGAGCCCATGTTGGCGGGCTAGAGCGGTAAGTTCATCGATCTGCGCGTCTTTCGGCAGGGTCAGCAGCGTCCAGTCGGCCAGGGCCGCGTGCACCAGATTACCGAGGAGATGGCCGGACACCCTGGGACGATCTGCATCCTCCTGCCGACGGACGGCCGGGTAGATGACCTGCCCGGATCTGACACCTCCGGCCAGCCGCGCGGCATAATCGGTTGCCCGCATGACGGCCGGCGCGGCCGGCAGAGACGGCGCCCGAATACCCGGCGGCTGGGGGTACGTGCGCCCCTCAGGCGGGTCGACGTCCGGTTCCAATGCGCTTTTGTCGGCGGCGACAATCGGTCGCCAAACCCGCACGGAGAAGGTTTCCGGTCTGTCGATTGCCCTGATTTCGGCAGTCGGTACGTCGTCGACGTTGTCGTCGATCTCCCACATATCCACGATATCGCCCAGCCAGCTCCTGCTGACCGGTCGGCCTGAAAGGATCAGCAGATCGGCCGCCCGGGTGCAGGCAACGTAGAGCAAGCGCTTGTTTTCGGCCTGCTCCATGCGTTCGTTGAGCCACTCT
>CAYZLP010001122.1:0-1903 GCA_964478635.1 uncultured Caldilineaceae bacterium | reverse complement strand
GGAGGGACAGGAGAACGATCGCGGACGGGCGACGCATGACGCGACTCCACTGCTAGAGGTGGCGATGGACGTGGGCCGTTCCCGGCATCCTAGACCTCGGCGGGCGGCCGCCCCGGCGCCGCGCCCCGGGCGACCCCCACGCCGAACAGGGACCTACGGCCCGGGATTTTGGGGGGCACCGCGACCGGTCGGAGGGCGTCCATACGTATGGATAGATGAAGGGGTTCTCGACCAAGGGCCTCGAGTCGGCGAAGGGGAATCCGATGCACCCCAAGGGGGCTCGGGCCGGCTCGGGGCCCGGTCCCCCCCGCGGCGAGCGTGGATGGCGCCGCGACGCTCGACGCGTGGTGTGGAAGGCGGACGGAGCGGGGAGCCGTGCAGAAGTCGGGCGACAAGGCCTGCCATACGCCCGTGCCCGAGCGCATGCGTGTTCGGGACGCGCTCTACGGGATCCTCCGGCTCTCGCTCGAGCCGCACGACCTTTCCGCGCTGCTCGAGCGCACGCTCGACCGCCTCCTCGAGATCCGTTGGCTCGGTCTCGAGGCCTCAGGCGCCATCTTCCTCGTCGACGAGGAGGACGGCGACCTCCACCTGGCGGCCCACCGCAACCTCCCCTACGGAGCGACGCAGACCTGCGCCCGCGTACCCATCGGCACGTGCCTCTGCGGCCAGGCGGCCCTCCGACGCGCCATGGTCTTCAAGGACTGCATCGATGTCGAGCACACGCTTCGCTACGACGGCATCGAAGCGCACGGCCATTACTGCGTGCCGATCCTGTGCGGCGACGAGCTCCTCGGCGTCCTCAACCTGTACGTCAAGGCGGAGTACGAGCATCGGGACGAGAACGAGGAGTTCCTGACGTCCGTCTCCCAGATCCTCGCAGGCATGATCCGCCGGCGGCGCGCGGAGGACGATTTGCGGCGGAGCGAGGAGCGCTTCCAGCTCGCCATCCAGGCGACCGACGCCGGGATCTGGGACTGGAACGCGAAGACGGGCGAGGTGTACTTCTCGCCCCGATGGAAGTCCATGCTGGGGTACGGGAACGGCGAGGTCGCCAACGAGTTCCGGGAGTGGCGCGAGCGCCTCCACCCCGACGACGTGCCGCGCTCCAAGGCCGCCATCCGCGCCTACTTCGACGGAGAGACGCCCGACTACGAGTTCGAGCACCGGCTCCGGCACAAGGACGGATCCTCCCGGTGTGTCCTCGCCCGCGGGATCGCGGTGCGCGACGCCGCGGGCAACCCGGTGCGCATGGTCGGGTCGCACCTCGACATCACGAAGCGGCGCGAGGTCGAGCGGAGCCTCCGGGAGAAAGAGCTCCAGTTCCGCACGGCCGAGCGGATCCAGCGTCACCTGCTTCCGCACGAGCACCCCACCTTCGCGCACTACGACATCGCCGGCTTCCTCGAGCCCGCGGACTACGCCGGCGGCGACGCCTACGACTACCTGCTCCGCAGCCCCAACACCCTCGACATCGTCGTCAGCGACGTCAGCGGACACGGCCTAGGGCCCGCCCTGCTGATGGCGAGCACGCACACGCTCCTGCGCATGCTCACCCGGACGCCGAACACCCTGGACTCGATCGCGCACCAGGCGAACCAGTTCCTCTACGAGGAGACCCTCGACGACCAGTTCGTTTCCATGATCCTGATGGAGCTCAACGCGCGCACGCACCAGCTCTCCTTCGTGAACGCGGGGCACCCGGCGGCCTACGTCATGGACCGCGAGGGCGGCCTCAAGGCGCGCCTCGAGCGCACCGGTCCGCTCCTCTCGATCGATCGCGAGGCGGGCTATCCCCTCGGGACGCCAGTCAAGCTCCATCCCGGCGACGTCGTCCTGGCGCTCACCGACGGCGTGCTGGAGGCCCGCGCCGCCGACGGCCGCGAGTTCGGCGAGCACCGTA
>CAYZLP010001121.1:0-1903 GCA_964478635.1 uncultured Caldilineaceae bacterium | reverse complement strand
CCGGCCGCGGCCGACTATTACTTCCTGCCCGATGTGGAGTGGGTCCAGTACTTCGATGGGGAGATCGCATTTCACGGCGCGTACTGGCACAACAACTTTGGCCAGCCCATGAGCCGGGGCTGCGTCAACATGCGCAACGAGGATGCCAAGTGGCTCTTCGAATGGTCCAATCCCTGGTATGACATGGACGGCCCCGCCTGGCAGGCACCCACGGCCGCAAGTCCCGGAACGCTCGTGATCGTGCGCGAATGATGGATCGGAATACCCCAAAAATACCCGGGAAGATCCAGCACCCGGCGCAAAAGCCGAAATCGATTGGACCTTCCCCGGTATTTGTCATTTACGTCCCCGGATCCAGGTTGAACCGCCGATCTAGCCTAATTAACTACACGAAATTCAATGTTTTTTGAGTCGCCTCCGCCTGGGAGATAGTCATCGTTCTCTCTGGGAAAGCGCCGGCGCGGCCGCCCATCTCGCCATTGCCAAGCCCGATCGACTGTGCGAGAATTGGGGCAATCATTCGCCCGCCGCCTGGCGGTACCGCCAGGCCCGATCGAGGAAGATGACGGCATGAACGATACGCAAAGCGCCCCGGGTTATGTGGGCTACCTTCTCCGATTGCTGCTCACCATTGCGCTGCTGTTGGCCCTGTTCGGCTTGGCGCGCACGGCCAATGCCCAGGGCGCTGTCCACACAGTCGCGCCGGGGGAAACCCTCTCCGAGATCGCCCAACGCTACGGCACGGACATGGCCACGCTGGTCTCGCTCAACGGCCTAAGCAATCCGCGCGTGATCTGGGTTGGTCAGCAACTGCGCGTGCCCGGCTTTGCCGTCGCCGCGGCGGCGCCGGCCGGCGGAACAACCTACATCGTCCAACCCGGCGACTCCCTCTCCGCTATTGCCGCCGCGGCCGGCTTGAGCCTGCAGGAGTTGGCGGCCATGAACAACATACCGCCCCTGACCCGCGTCGTCGTGGGCCAATCGCTGACCGTACCCGCCGGCTTCCGAACGTCCGCTGGGGCGAGCCAGACCCTGCAGGGCCGTGAGCAGATGCACGTCGTAGCGCCCGGCGAAAGCCTGGGGTCGATTGCCAATGCGTACGGCTCATCGATCCAGGCCATCGCCCTGCGCAACGGGATCGCCAACCCAAGCCTGGTCCAGGTCGGTCAGAAGCTGATCGTGCCCGACGCCGTGATTCAGGCCAAGTCAGGTGCGTATGGCGAGGGTTTCCCCGCCAATCTCTCTTTCCCGCCCACCGGCGGCAAATGGATCCGGGTCGACCTCAGCACCCAGCGCCTTACGGCCTATGTCGGGGCCACGCCGCAGCAAACCTTTATTATCTCCTCGGGCACGGAAAAGACGCCGACGGTGACCGGCGCCTTCCACATCTGGGCCAAACTGACCGAGCAAGATATGAAAGGCGGGAGCCGCTTCGCCGGTACCGATTACGATCTGCCCGATGTGCCCTGGGTCCAATATTTCCACCAGGATTACGCCTTTCACGGCGCGTACTGGCACAACAACTTCGGCACGCCCATGAGCAACGGCTGTATCAATATGCGAATTGCCGATGCCAAATGGCTTTTCGACTGGGCAGGGCCCACCTGGCATGGCGGCTGGCAGGAAGCCACGGCCGAAAATCCCGGCACGCTCGTCATCGTGCATCAGTAATAGACCGTAGCTGAATGCTTGAATAGCCTGACCACAATAGAACGCGGATCGGGGGGATGTCCGCTGATCAATCCGGGTAATAATCCGCGTGGATCCGGCATATCAGCCTAATCCGCGTTCCCTCTGACCGGCGGCTGAATGACAATGCGGTTCGAATCCGCCGCATCTCCAATATCCGCGGCCCATTTGAGTAAGCGAGCTTTCTTGACGATTGAGATCGAGGATTGCATAA
>CAYZLP010001120.1:0-1907 GCA_964478635.1 uncultured Caldilineaceae bacterium | reverse complement strand
CACATGGCAAAAGGCGCCATGGTGGTCAGTGGCCGGTCGTAGGGAATATCCTTGGTGATGGTGAAGCGCGGTCCGCAATTGGTGCAGTTGATGAAGGGATAACCATAGCGGCGATCGGTCGGATCGAAGAGCTCGCGCAGGCAATCTTCGCAGGTGGAGAGATCGGGTGAAATCAACGTGGCCGCAGCAGGCTGGGCCGCGCTGGTTACGATGACAAAGGCATCGCCGCCAGCGCGGTCGATTGCTTCAACCGCTACCTCTTCGATATGGGCCAGGGGCGGCGCTTCATCCATGAGGGCCCGTTCAAAAGCGGCAATGGCCCCGGGCGGCCCTTCCAGTTCAATGAAGACACCCGCGCTGTTGTTGCCGACAAAGCCGGTCAGCCCCAAGCGCGTTGCCAGGCCGTAGACAAAGGGCCGAAAGCCGACGCCTTGCACTACGCCTCGAACGGTCATGCGCACCCGTTGAACAGCCTGTGTCCGCGCGCTCACAATGTCCATAGCATAACACGATTGTTGCCTGAAGTGAGGATCGGCTTGCGCCCAATCATGCCGGTTCCTTGCTCCAGCCTGTGATCTACAATAGAATGCACGCAGAGTACTGGCAGGCTGATACGACAGATCGTCAAGGCGATGAACGGTAGACAATGAGCAAGCAGACGGATAGACCGGAATGGACGCCCGATGATGCCGGCAGCGAATTTGCGAGCCGGGTATTGACCGGCGTTCTGGGCGGGCATGACGGCATGCAGGCCCGCGCGCCGGAAGGGACAGCCGCCGCACGCCGCGACTTGAGCGTAGAGGAACACGTCGCAGGCGTCTTGGCGGGCGATCGCACGGTACTGGCCCGCACCATCACGCTGGTAGAAAGCAACGCACCCGCTCACTTCGAAAAGGGTCAGGAGGTGCTGCGGCAGCTCTTGCCCCACAGCGAAGGGGCCATTCGGGTCGGCATCACCGGCGTGCCCGGCGCAGGCAAGAGCACGCTGATAGAGGCTCTGGGCCTACAGCTCATTCAATCCGGCCACAAAGTTGCAGTCCTGGCCATCGATCCGACCAGCAGCGTCACCCGGGGCAGCATTCTGGGGGACAAGACGCGCATGAGCCGACTGGCCCGCGAGGCAAACGCCTTCATTCGCCCCTCGCCCACCGGCGGGATGTTGGGGGGCGTCGCGCGCAAAACCCGGGAATCCATGCTTGTTTGCGCGGCGGCCGGCTTCGACGTCGTCCTGATCGAAACCGTCGGCACGGGCCAGAGCGAAGTGACCGTGCGCTCAATGGTCGACTTTTTTCTGCTTGTGCTGATTCCCGGTGGCGGGGATGAACTGCAGGGGATCAAGAAGGGCGTGGTCGAATTGGCCGACGCCATCGCCATTAACAAAGCGGACGGCAAAGACATGATCAAGGCTCAGGCGGCGCGCGTCGAGTACAACCGGGCGTTGCACTACCTGACGGCGGCCACAGAAGGCTGGCGCACCCAGGCCTACACCTGCTCGGCCGTGACGGGCGAAGGCGTGGCCGAACTCCTGGCGCTCATGGAACGTTTCCGCCAAGAGACCACAGCCTCGGGGGCGTTTGCAGCTCGACGCCGTCGCCAAAACATCGAGTGGCTACACATGCTCGTCGAGGAGCAACTGCGCACGTTCTTCTTTGAGCATCCTGCCGTCAAGAAACTACTGCCCACCGTGGAAGCCGCCGTGCGTGACGGCTCGCTGCCGGCAACGTCCGCCGCCCACCTGCTGCTGGAAGCCGTCCGCGATCGCCCCGCCCCCCCCGAGTCGTCAACGTGATTGCTTTGACACGGTTGCTCCACCGAAGTATACTCACAGTCAACTGATGACATGTTGATGTGAATACCACACCGGAAGTGGATTCACGGATACACTTTGCGCAGGTTCTCGTCGCCCC
>CAYZLP010001119.1:0-1910 GCA_964478635.1 uncultured Caldilineaceae bacterium | reverse complement strand
GCGTCGGGTACGGTCATCATTGACGAGCTGGGCCCAGAGCATATGGCCACCGGCAAGACCATTGTCTACACGTCCGGCGACAGCGTCTTTCAGATCGCAGCCCATGAAGAAGTTATCCCCGTGGACGAACTCTACCGCATCTGCGAGATTGCCCGGGAGATTCTGCGCGGCGAGCATGAGGTGAGCCGGATCATCGCGCGCCCGTTCGTTGGGGAACCGGGCAACTTCACCCGCACGGCCAACCGACGGGACTTCTCCGTCGTCCCGCCGGAGCCGACCCTCCTCGACATTCTGAAGGATGCCGGGCGGATGGTCTATGCCGTCGGCAAGATCGAGGATATCTTCACGGGCCAGGGCATCACCGCAGCGGTTCACACCGATGACAACATGGACGGCGTCGATCAAACGTTGGCCGCCATGGGGGAGACGACCCAATCGGGCTTGATCTTCACCAATCTCGTTGACTTCGACGCCAAATTCGGCCATCGCAACAATCCTCGCGGCTATGCCGATTGCCTCGAAGAATTTGACGCGCGCGTGCCCGAACTGCTGGCGGCCCTGCGCCCGGACGATGTGTTGGTCCTTACGGCCGATCACGGCAACGACCCAACGACGCCCGGCACCGATCACACCCGCGAATATGTGCCCATATTGATCAGCGGCGCGCCCATTCGTGCGGGTGTGAATATTGGCGTGCGCCCAAGCTTCGCCGACCTCGCCGCTTCCATTGCTGAACTGCTGAGCGTACCTGCGCCGCCCCAAGGCGCGAGCTTTGCCGGCGAGATTCTCGTGACAGCGTGACGGTCACCTGCTCTACAGTACGTCCGGCGGCAGGGGGCCGGCCGTGTAGCGCATCTTGCCCGACCGGCGCCAGACGATTACGCCGCCGGGGCCGAGGACGTCATAGCGTCCATCTGGCCCGCGGACGAGCGCGGTGAGACTTTCGATGCCGATTACCGTCATCTTTCTGGCCACCAGCATGCGGGCCGGATTGATAAAGGCTTCGGGAATTTCGTCATAGTGGGGCAGAATGGTCACGCCGGGGATCAGACCAAAACCCCGACGCCAGCCCGGAAAGCCGAAGAATTTCTCCCCCTGAATCATGGCGCCGGCACTGCATCCGGCCAGGACGCCGCCCTGCGCAAGGACTTCCTCGATTGCAGCCCATGCCAGACTCCCCTGTAGCGTCGTGAACAGGTAATCGGGGCGTCCCCCGGAGAGGTAGACGAAATTGGCGTCACGAATGCGCGCCGCCAGCTGCGGATTGTCGGCGCTGGTTCGGTCGATCACGGGCAGGCTCGTGACGGGCACGCCCAGACGCTGAAAATGGGCTTCTCCCAGCTTCGTCCAATAGGCAATGCGCTCTGCACTTTCAGTGCCGGCTGCGGTCGGCAGGCAGACAACCTGTGGATTCGTGCCTAAGCGGGCAAGCAAGGTTCGATCCACGGACTCCATTTCCGGCAGATATTCGCCGCTTCCCACCATGGCCAGCATGCGCCTACACCATCGCCAGAATGGTTTCGACGCCCACCTGGGCCACTTCGATATCTTCCATCTCGGGCAGGCCGCTGACGGCGACGGCGCCCACGACCGCGCCATTGACGATTACGGGCAAGCCGCCGCCCCAGCCGATATAGCGCGGATCGCCAAAATAGGCCATGTCAAAGCCATCCGTCGGATGGCGCGCGGCTTGGCCCAGTTCGCGAGAAGCCTTCTGCTCCCGTGCCGCCGTCCAAGCCTTGTTGGCCGCAATCTGAATGGAAGGCAGGCGCGCGCCGTCCATGCGCAGGAGGGCGATCAGCTCTCCATGGGCATCGGCTACGGTGATGACGGCCGCTTTGCCCCGGCGACCGATTTCCGAGGCAACGGCCGCAATGGCGGCCTGGGCTTCATCTTGCCCCAGGGATATC
>CAYZLP010001118.1:0-1913 GCA_964478635.1 uncultured Caldilineaceae bacterium | reverse complement strand
TGATGAACTCCCGAACGTCACGCGACAGCTGGTCCAGCACGGCCAGCTGTTTGGCGACCCGGTCCTGGATCTCGTCGGGCCGCAGATGCACCAGCTCACTGGCCAGATAGTCGGTCTGCAGGTAGAGATAGCCGATCAACTGGGCCATGCTATCGTGAATGTCTGCGCCGATCCGCTCCCGCTCCTGCAGACTGGCGACGTCGCGCGCCTGCTCGCGCACCTGCGCCAACAGGTTCATGTTGTCCATGGTCAGCGCAATCTGCTGGGCGATGGATTCGGCCAGGGCCACCACCTCCGGGCTGAAGAGCTGCTGCTGATGACTGAAGACGCCAAGGACGCCGAGATTGCGCCCGTGAATGCGCAACGGCACTGCGGCAAAGGCATGCAGGTCCTGCTCGCGTACGATGGCCCGGGCCAGCCGCGGGGCCTGGCTGATGTCCTCCAGCACCGTGGGCGCGCCGGAAAGCTGCACCTGGCCCAAGAGGCCCTCGCCCCTGGCAAAATGGGCCAGGCTTTCGGCCATGTCGGGGTCGAAGCCCTGGCTGGCTGCAAGCTTGAGCGTGTCCTGGTCTTGCCCGGTTTCTCCCGATACAATCCAGATGCCCCCCATATCGGCCTGCATCACGTCCAGGGCTTGGGCAAGGGCAGTCGCCAGCAATTCGTCGCGCGACTGGGTGCGGCTGGCAAATGCGACGACTTCGGACAGGGCGCTCAGCTCTTGTGACCGCTGGCCGACTCGGCTCTCCAACTCCCGCGCCCACTGGCCCAATTCATCCCGGGATTGCTCCAACTGCCGGCGCATTTCCTCGAAGTTTGCGGCAAGTTCGCCTAGCTCCCCGCCCGCCACGACATCGACCGGCGTGGCGAGATCGCCGGCGGCAATCTGCTTGGCTGCCAGGCCGAGCTGCGGGATCGGCTGCATGAGCCGCTGGGCAACCCAGACGACGGTTGCCCCCAGCAGTCCCGTCAGCAGCAGCGTGGCCAAAACGGTGCGGGACGAGACCCGATTGGCCGGCGCCAGGACCTCGGCTTCCGGTAGCATGGCGACCACCGTCCACTGGCGATCCGGCACGTCGGCGGCGCTGTGGTAGACGCGGCCGGCGCCGCTCGGGGCGTCCGCCGTCATAACCGGCGCCCGGGACTCGCGCTGGACATAGTCCCATAGTACGGAACTGCCGGTTGATGCGATCGCCGAGAGTGGGCCGAAGCGACCGTCCGCCTGCAGGGCCGACCAGACCTCGGGCGGCAGGGGCATCAAGCTGCGAAAGACGTAGCGACGATCGCGGCCGTGGGCGACGCGGATGCCCCAGCGATCCAGTACGATGGCATAGCCGTTTTGGCCGACCGCGACGCTTTCGACCCGCTGCCACAGCTTCTCTGGTGAAAGGGCCACGGCCACGACGCCCACGGGTGAATCGATCGTCGGACTGCGTCCTGCGGGCGTTTCGGCGTAAACCGGCGCCGACAGCCAAATGACAGGCTGCCGGTCCAACGCCGAAATGCCCGGCTCGGACATATAGGGCTCGCCGGTCAAGGCGGCTCTCAAAAAAGCGCTGTCCGCGAAATTCAACCCGACATAGCTACCCTCGGTCGAAACGAGCACCTCGCCCGAGGGATCCAGCAGGAGCGCGGCCCGGTAGAAGGCGTCCGAAGCGAGGAAGTTGGTGAAGTCGGCCAGGGTCGGCGCAAAGAGGGCCGAGCGTTGGGCCGGTCGGGCCGTGGCAAACTCTTGAACCGCCCGGGCCGAGGCAAGATTGCGCACCCGGCTCACTTCATTTTCGCCCAAGGCCGCCAGATTCCCGGCCAGGTCTCGGGCGACATTGGCCAGCATTTCGGTCTGCAGCGTCTCGATTTCCCGCCGGTCGGCCCGGCTGAAGTACAAGAAGAGCAGCGCAACGGTCACACCGGCGATT
>CAYZLP010001117.1:0-1915 GCA_964478635.1 uncultured Caldilineaceae bacterium | reverse complement strand
CCCTTGGGGATCATCTGCGAGAAGAGCGAGCGGCTCAGGGCCTGGCTGCCCCCCAACACGATGGCGATCACCCCTCCCATGATGAAGAACTGAAGCTCCGTCTGCAGAAAGGCGTAGGCGTAGGCCACCGTCCCAGTCCAGATCACCAGGCTGGCGATGATGGCGCGCTTGGCGCCAATCCGCCGGGCGATGACGCCGAAGAGCAGCGCACCGCCAAAGGCCAGAAACTGAACCATCAAAATCAGCGAAACGAGGGAGGACTCACCCAATCCCAATTCCCGGCTGCCGAATTGGGATGACAGGGCGATGATCGTTTGGATGCCGTCGTTGTAGAGGAGATAGGCCACCAGGAAGAGCAAAGTCTGGGGATATTGGGGCAGATTGCGGAGCGTGTGCCGCAACTGCCGGAAGCCGACGGTCAGATAGCGCTCCCCCGGCGGCAGGCTACGCTGCGGTCGGCGCGGTCGTAGGGCCAGCAGCGGGATGATCGTCCAGATTGCCCACCACATGCCGGCCGAAGCCATGCTGATGCGCACGGCGTGGCCCGGCGTCAGGCCAAAACGCTCGGCCTGGAGAAATAGGACCAAATTCGCAGCCAGCAGCAGACCGCCCCCCAGATAGCCCAGGGCCCACCCCTGAGAAGAGACCGTATCTCGCTGATCCGGGCCGGCGATTTCGGGCAGAAATGCGTTGTAAAAGACGATGGCCGCGCCAAAGCTGAGGTTGGCAATCAGAAACAGCATACCGCCCAGCAAATAGTTGTCGCCCTGCAGAAAATAGAGCCCCATGGTGGAAAACGCACCGATGTAGGCGAAGAGGCCGAGCATCTGCTTCTTCAGGTGGGAATAATCGGCGATCGCGCCCAAGATCGGCAGAAAGAGAACTTGCAGCAGCACTGAAAACGAGACCATGTAGGGGAAGAAAGAGTCGGCCAGGATCGGGATGCCCAGGGGACGGACAAAGCCGTCGGCGCCGGCCGCGTTTTGGGTGATCGTCGTCAGGTAGGGACCGAGAAAAACGGTGACGACCGTCGTGGAAAAGGCGGAGTTCGCCCAGTCATAGAAATACCAACCGACCTGCTCACGCCGGCTATAGGTTGGCTCGGGGAGGGCATCGTTGACAGTCATGCGGTTGTTTCCTCTCGGCGAACTTCGGGTAGGGATCCAGGACACCTGTAAGTGGTATTTTCGCCGATTCCGGGCCCAACGGCAAGCAATCGAAAACGCCGCAACCGGCTTAACACTGTGCCGGTTGCGGCGACTGTACCACTCGATTCAAACGATCTGGACGATGCTCAGACACTTTCCGAAAGGGGGCTGACGAACCCCCTGCGTGCGAAGCGCTGGCGGCCCCTTCCGGGAAGTGTCCGGATCGTTCGCAAAGGGTATCTATAGAGCCAAGCCAAGATGGAACGCTGATTCGGCGGATTTACCGAATCTACGCAGATTTTCATCCAGATCGATCGGCGGGAATCCGCCTAATCCGCTCAATCCGCGTTCTATCTCCCCGATGGCTGAATAGTTACCGCAAAGGACCAATCAGGCCGGTACCGGAAAGTGAATCACCATCTCCAAGACCTCGTCTCGGGTGCGCAGTTGGAGCGCTTCATCCAGGGGTTCCCGGGCAATGGCCGCGATCCAGCGCCCGATCTGAGCGAATTCAGCTTCCCCCAACCCCCGGGTAGTGGCGGCCGGGCTGCCCAGGCGAATGCCGCTCGTTACCATGGCCGGCTTGGGATCAAAGGGAATCATGTTTTTGTTGCAGTGAATGGCCGCGTGGTCGAGCGATTTTTCGACGAGCTTACCCGTAATCTCATTCCCGGCCGCATCCGCGCCGAGGACGCCCAGGTCGACCAGCAGCAGATGGTTATCGGTTCCGCCGCTCACAATGCGCAGCCCTTCCTCCTGCAGCGTCC
>CAYZLP010001116.1:0-1916 GCA_964478635.1 uncultured Caldilineaceae bacterium | reverse complement strand
GTAGATGGTGATGTCCTCGGGTGCGGCCAGGGGCGGCTTCGCGACGTTCGCCCAACCTTCCGGCGCGAGGGCCGGATCGTTCAGGTCCACGATCTGGCTGCGCGTGCTGTTCATGGCCAGGCTGAGCGAATAGGGGTCGGTGACGATGTTGCGTTCCACCTGTCCCGTGCTATGGACGTAGACCTCGACCTCGAAGAGGTAATACTTGTTCTTCCAGCCCGCATCCCCCGTCACGCTCCAAACGCCCTGCTCGCCCGGCGTCATCTCGATGATCTGGGCGGCCGGATCGGCGGTCGATGTGTCGAAGAGATGGAACTTGACCGATTTGGCCGTGGGCGCCCAGAGGCGGATGGTCGGCGTATCACCGTTCCAGCTCACGCCCAATGGCCCATCATAGGTGTAGAGATCGTCCAGCACGCCCGGAATCTGCAGGCCCGTGGCGTCGACGACCAGACCATCGGCGCTCCAGGAAACGGCCAGTTGTCCCCTGAGCAAATCGGGCACACGCGCCAGATCCTCAGCGGAGAGCTTGAAGGCGGCGTAATCGGCCAGGAAGGGGAACTTGGCCTTCACGTCGTCAGGGAGACCGGCCGCATCATGGGTCAACGTCAGCGTTTCGCCGCCGGTGATGCTATCTTGGGCCAGCGTCAGGCCGCCTTCAGCCGCGGTGCTGAGGGCAACCGTCGTGCCGGGCGCGTAATCGATGTTCCAGGCGATGGTGTCTTCGCTCACCCAATACGCTTGATACTTGGTCAGATCGCCGCCGGCCGCGGGACCACTGTCGAGAATGGGCAGGATATAGGGCTTCTCCGGATCGGCGCCTTGAAGCTGCCAGACCTCAAAGCCCCATTTGGCGAAGTTGAGGTAGATATCAGGGCCGGGATCTTTCTCATCCCCGCGGTGGAGGATGTAGCCCATTTCGACATTCTTGTCGGTCAGCGGCACCTTGAAGTAGATGCCGAAGTTATCCTGGCCCTCGGGCTTGCGCGGCGTGGTCCAACCCGGATCTTCGGCGGCATTCCAGGTGTGCAGACCCCAGAAGTCGTTGAAGTCGTTGCTGCTATAGTCGCCATAGTCGCCGGCATCGCGCCGGTAGTGGATGATGACGAAATTCTCAGCATCACCCTGCTGGCGGTAGATGGTCTCATCGCCCGAGACGATATAGGCGTGGGCGCCCTCGGCCGGAATCATGCTCTGATCGGGGCCGGGATCCTTGTCGTCACCCTTGTGGATGATGAAGTTGACCGGCGCGTCCGCGTTCTGGATCAGCACCTCCCAATAGGCGCCGAATTCGTCGATGCCGTCATAAGGCTTGGGCGCAGTCCATTCGGTGGCCTCACTCGGGTCGATGCCGTCGCCCCAGAGGTGGAGTCCCCAACCGTCGTACTCTCCGTCCGGTCGCTGATAGTGAATCGTCACGAAGCCCTGGGCCGCGGCCTGAGAGGTATAGAATTCACCGTCATCCTGCTTCAGCCAGATCTCCGGGCCGTCCTGATTGGGATTGAAGCGGCGATCGGCTTCGGTGCCATCCTTTGTGTCGCCGCGGTGGACGATGAAGTTGACGTCCTCGGCCGAATTCTGAAGCTTGATCCACGCGAAACGGCCGTAATCGGTCTCACCCAGGAACGGCTTGGGCGAGGTCCACTCCGTGGCCTCGGCCGGGTCAATGGCGCCGCCCCAGAGGTGAAGGCCCCAGAAGTCGTTGAAGTCGCCCGTGGTCGGATCGCCGTAATCATCGTCGCTGCGCAGATAGTGAATGACGACGTTATCGTAGCTGCTGCCACTGCCGCCGCTATCGGCCACCGGCGTGATGCCGGTGACGGTGGCGCCGTTGTACTCACCGCTCAAGTCATTGACCACAGCGGCGAAGTCCACCTGCGCGCCTTCGGGCAGATCGCTGGCATCGTAAAAGACCC
>CAYZLP010001115.1:0-1919 GCA_964478635.1 uncultured Caldilineaceae bacterium | reverse complement strand
GGCCCGACATTGTGGGCTTCGTCAACGGGCTGCCCCTGCTCTTCATGGAGTTGAAGAACGTCAGCCGGGATATCCGGGCCGCGTACGAAGAGAACTTCAAGGACTATCTGGACACCGTCCCCCATCTCTTCCACCACAACGCTATCGTCGTTTTGGGCAATGGCGTGACGGCCAAGCTCGGTTCGGTCACCGGCAAATACGAGCATTTTCACGAATGGAAGCGCCTGGCCGAGGAGGAGCCGGGCGTGGTTGCCATGGAGACGCTGCTCAAGGGCGTCTGCGCCAAGGCGAACTTCCTGGATCTGGCCGAAAACTTCATCCTGTTTGATGAATCCAGCGGTGAAGCCCGCAAGATCATCGCCCGCAACCATCAGTTTCTGGGCGTCAACCGGGCCGTCGCTGCAGTGGAGACCCGGCAGCAGCGCCAGGGCAAATTGGGCGTTTTCTGGCACACCCAGGGCGCAGGCAAGAGCTACTCCATGGTCTTCTTCACCCGTAAAGTTCGCCGACGCCTGGGGGGCAACTTCACCTTCCTCATCCTCACCGACCGGGACGACCTGGACACCCAGATCTACAAGACCTTTGCCGGCTGCGGCGTGGTAGACAACGACAAGGAGCCCTGCCGCGCGGCCAATGGACGCCATCTCAACGCGCTCTTGCAGGAGCACAAAGCGTACGTTTTTTCCCTGATCCAGAAGTTCAACCAGGAGGTCGAGCCGGAACAGCCCTATACCGAACGTGACGATCTCATTGTAATCACCGACGAAGCCCACCGCACCCAGTACGGCACATTGGCGCTGAACATGCGCAACGCCTTACCCAATGCCTCCTACATCGGCTTCACTGGCACGCCCCTCTTTAAAGACGACGAGATCACGCGCCGGGTCTTCGGCGATTACGTTTCCACCTACGACTTCCAGCGGGCAGTCGATGACAGGGCCACCGTGCCCCTTTACTACGACGCCCGGGGCGACAAGCTCGGTCTGGCCCTGGGTGATCTCAACGAACGCATCGCGGCCAAACTCGAGGAACTGGAAAGCCTGGAGGTGGATGTGGAGCAGCGCCTGGAGCGGGAGCTGCAGCGCGATTACCACATCATCACCGCCCAGAAGCGGCTGGAGCAGGTGGCCCGGGACTTCGTGCATCACTACGCCAATGCCTGGGAATCGGGCAAAGCCATGCTGGTCTGTATCGACAAGGTTACCTGCGTGCGCATGTATGACCTGATCCGGCGGGCGTGGGATGCGCGCTATGCCGAACTCAACGCCGCGCTGGCCGCAACCGCCGACGAGCAGGAAGCGATCTTGCTGCGCCGCCAACTCGCCTGGATGGCCGAGACGCGCATGGCCGTGGTCATCAGCGAAGAGCAGGGCGAAGTGGAAAAGTTCCGCCAGTGGGACCTGGACATCATCCCCCACCGGCGGCTGATCAAAGAGGGCATGGAATTGCCCCCCTCCTTGCGTGACAAGCCGGAATTTCGCAACAAGCAGCGGGTTGACCTGGACGAAGCCTTCAAGCATGAAGCCCACCCTTTCCGCATCGCCATCGTCTGCGCCATGTGGCTCACCGGTTTCGATGTGCCTTGCCTCTCCACCCTCTATCTGGACAAGCCCCTCAAGGCCCATACGCTCATGCAGGCCATTGCCCGGGCCAATCGGGTCAATGAGGGGAAGAACAACGGCCTCATTGTCGACTACTGCGGCATCCTCAAGAACCTGCGCAAAGCCCTGGCGACCTTCGCCGGGGCTGCCGACGAAGGTCATCCCGACGATACGGAAGTCGATCCGGCGCGGCCGGAAGAAGATCTGCTGGCCGATCTGGCCGAGACGGCTGCCTTGATCCGAGCCTTTCTCACCGATCGCGGCGCATCTCTGGATGCCATCACCGCCGCGGAGCTGGTGGCGGAGTCCGACGTAGCA
>CAYZLP010001114.1:0-1924 GCA_964478635.1 uncultured Caldilineaceae bacterium | reverse complement strand
CTGACTCACGTTTTCCAGTTCGTCAGCCAGGCTTTGGAGGCCCATGGCGCCGGTGTCACCGCCGATGAGTTGGGTGACTTCCATGCCTTCGGGCAGATTCTGCTCGATCAGTTCCTTGACGGTAATGCCGTAACGCTGGAGAAACGTCGCGCCAAATGACTGGCCGTGATCGGACAGAATGATCAGATCGTAGGGTTTGGGCGCCTTTTCGTGAATGACGCGGCGCAGGCGCGCGAAGGTATCGTCCAGTCGCCGCAAATCCCCAAACGCATCGCTGGTCCACGGTCCGGAGTGATGGGCGACCTCGTCATAGCCCAGATAGAGCATATAGATAGAGGGGGCGCCGCGCATCATGTCCATGATGGCGATGTGGGTCGAAATATCGCGCATGAGGGTGCACATGGCCGCGCGCACGAAGGGATACCAGTGGGTCATACGGTTGAGTCGCGGCCTGACGTCCTTACGCTTCTGCTGCCACGCTTCCCAGAGCTCTCGCCCGACCTCCCCGAAGAAGAGCGCCAGTGCACGAGTGAGAAAATAAGGATCGAGCATGAGCAAGGACACGTCATCCGCCCGACGCTTCTTCTCTTCCTTGTCGCCGCCAAACATGTTGGCCATCGTAAACATGGACTTCTCGGCATCGCCGTTGAGCATGTTCATGATGCTCGATCCGTGACGCATGAGGCCGCTGCCCTTGGCATAGCGGCCGTTCAATTCGGTGGCGTCATCGGCCGACACATACAGTTTCTGCTCGGATTTATCGTACCAGCGATATGCGGGGATGTCATAGTTGTCACCGAACATGATTCCGGCCTGGCAGGCCGACGTCATGGAGGGCAGGCCGCAATCGGTCAACGTAAGCTCGTAGCCCTCCTCGTCGATCATGGCCTGCAGGGTGGGCAGGAGGCCGTCGTCGAGCGCCTGCTTGACGTGCCAGTAGCTCAGCCCATCGATCTCGACCATCATCAGGTGTCGTCCCGGTTCGACGCTGCCGGTAAAAGGGGTCTCTGCGGCCAGTCGCTCGATACGATTCTGGTACCAGGAGCCCTCCTCATCAACATCGAGAATGCCGGTGATGATCGTGTTGAAGAAGGCAAGTACGATACCGCCTGTGAGTCCGCCCCAGAATGACACATCGAAACCGGGTAGCAGCCAGGCCGTAATCCAGATGGCAATGGCGTTGACGAGAAAGCCGACCACCATCAACACTACCCAGCCTAAAGGCCGAGCAATGAGGAGAATCACAGGGCGGATCAGGAGATTGACCAGGGCCAGCAGAAGTGCGGCCGCCGTGATAATCACCCACTGGCCGACATTCTCAGCGTCGTAGAAGTTGAAACCCCGTAGAGCCCAGGCCGTCAAAGCAAGGGATAGGCCGTCAACCAGCCAGAGCACGGCGAGCCGAACGAGGCTGCGGACGATAGTCTTGATGGTGTGGGTCATGGTTTCGCTCGTGCGGTTGCGGTTGGATTGGTCGAGAAAGGCGCTCTAATCATAACGGTTCGTACGGGCTCGAACAAGGACCGAAATTTCGCGTGCGGTTACTCGGCCAATTTCTGCAACTCGTACAGGCGGTTCAACGCGTCCAGCGGCGTGAGTCCGTTGACGTCCAGGGTGCGCAACGCTTCGACCGCGGGATGGGTCTCGGCAAAGAGAGAGACTTGCAAAGCGGCGGGACGCCCTTTTTTGTCGATCGCCTCGAAGAGGCGCTTGGGGCCGGCCGCGCCACTGCGCTCCAGATCTTCGAGAATCTCCTCGGCCCGATTCACGGCCGCCAGAGGCAGTCCGGCCATGCGCGCCACGTGGACGCCGTAGGAGCGATCGGCTTTGCCCGGCAGTATGCGCCGCAGGAAGATGACGTCTTCACCATCGCCGCTGTCATCCACGGCCACATTGTAGTTGACCACGTGGGGCAGCCGCTCGG
>CAYZLP010001113.1:0-1930 GCA_964478635.1 uncultured Caldilineaceae bacterium | reverse complement strand
TGTGCGTTCCTCCTTGTGGACAGTCGATGACGTGTTGAAACAATCGGGCCAACATACGCATAGATTGTTTGGGGATGGGCCTGGAAATGACTGCATTCTAACCCAACGCACGGGTTTCGTTCAAACGGGTTGCGCGGAACGCGGCAATTCCCATGTTGAACCATTGCCATCATGAATTTGGCAGATTGGGACGGACCTGTGGTGAGCCTGTCAAACGATCTGGCAGACTTTTGCAGGCAATCCGCCGGGGCCGGTCTGTTCCGCGGTCTATTGGCGGTAGAGTACGGATTGCTCCACAAACCGCCATGGATCTATGTCATACCGCAGACTTGGCGGAACGGCGCGTCACCGGTACAATCCTGGCGCGCTCGCGGGAGAGCAGACAAATTCTGCAGGTGACGTTACGGCTTTTCCAGCCGCTGCACAGAAATGCGTCCGCTATTTGCCGAACAGTGGCGAGCCGACCGCCATGTACTGAAACCGACGGTCCGAGGAGCACACCATGAACCCGATCAATCTGGTCAAGAATGCGCAGAACCATGAAGCGTACGCCGCCGGCGCAACGATTTTCCGCACCGGCGATGTTGGCGAATATCTCTACATTGTCATTGAAGGAGAAGTAGATATTGTGGCGCCGGGCGGCCAGCATATTCGCACGCTGCAGGCCGGCGATATTCTGGGAGAAATGGCGCTCATCGACGATTCGCCCCGCAGCGCCAATGCCGTTGCCCGGACCGACTGCGTGCTCGCGCCCGTGGACGAACGCCGCTTCCTCTTCCTAATTCACGAAACGCCCATGTTCGCGCTGCACGTCATGGCCGTCATGGCGGAACGCCTACGCGGCCACGTGCCGTAGGCCGGCGTGCTGGCGGGCAGGCGCTGTGCATTCCGGGAATGGGGCAGCGCCTCTTTGCCAATCGTAAGTCGCCGTGCCCCATTCCCGGAATGCACGGCGCGCGGAATCTCAAACCCCGTCAATTGTCGCTGCGCAGCCAACCGAACAGACGCTGACCCAGCGATGGCCTGACCGTCTCGGGCAGAAGTTCGGCCCGGCGTAATGCGTCGGCAAATTCGGCGCCGCTTTGAAACCGATCGGCAGGATTTTTCGCCAAAGCCTGCAAGATGATTTCCTCCAGTGCGGGAGAAACCCGGGCAAATTCAGACGGCGGCGGCGGCTCCTGCTCAAGCTGGGCCCGGAGCACTTCACTCCGACCGCCGTAGTAGGGCTTCCGCCCGGCCACCATGAGATAGAGAATCATCCCCAGGGCATAGAGATCGGCCCGCCCGTCGACGGTCCTGGGCGCCTCTTCTCCGGTCCCTGCATCCCCATCCAAGCCGCCCAAGCGGATCTGTTCGGGCGCCAGAAAGGCCGGCGTGCCGTAGAGCCCGACCTCATAGCCGGCCCCGTCACTGACTTTAATGACCGTGCCAAAGTCAAACAGCACCGCGCGCCCGTCGCGGCCCAGCATGATATTGGCGGGTTTGATGTCCCGGTGCACATAGCCGAGGCCATGCAGATAGGCCAGGGCTTCGGCAATTTGGGTGACAATGCCGGCGGCCGCGGTCTCGGTCAGGCGCTTCTTGGCCAGGAGGAAGTGATCCAGACTGGGGCCGTCGATCAGTTCCATGGCCGTGTAGAGCCGCCCATCGTCGACGCCGGCATCAAACACGCGCAGAATGCCGGGGTGGCGGAGCCGCTTCAGGACTCGCGACTCGAACTGAAAACAGGCCAGGACGTTGGGCTGCTTGGTGGCATCCGGTTTCAGCACTTTTAACGCCACGACGTCAGGCAGATCTGCGGTGCTGCCCGATGCAGGTGCGGCCAATGGGCTGGCCTTGTAGACGACGGCAACGCCGCCTTCGCCCAGGGGGCCTTCAATACGATAGTCGCCGATCTGGTGAAGCAATCCGGTTTGAGAATGCATGGGCT
>CAYZLP010001112.1:0-1933 GCA_964478635.1 uncultured Caldilineaceae bacterium | reverse complement strand
GCAAGGTGGCCGAGACGTCAATGCGCGCCCGGCGCGGGTCTCCCGGCAGGCTGCGCACGTGACGACCGCGCGTCCCCGATGTCGCCCCCCGGGAACCGGTGCGGCCGCGCCGTACGACGCGAAAGGGCAGCTCCTCCAGATCGGTGGGCAACTCCCCAACCAGGGCCGAAAAGATCTGTTCGGCCGGCATGGCCAACTCGTCCGCGGCCGGCGCGCGTTCCGGTTGCTCGGCCTCCTCGCCAGGATCGGGGGGTGGCGGAGCATCCGCCGGGTCGGTTTGGCCTTCGTCGGGATGGGCGGGTTCCGGCGGCGGCGGGGAAGATGACGGCGGCGGCTCAGGCGGCGCCGTGGGAATCTGGGTGGCCCGGGGCAGTATCGTGAAGCGGACGGCAAGCTCCAGATCACTCGCTTCCACACTGTCCCGCAGATCCAGCGCGGCCGCGGCGCAGGCCGCATAGACGGAGAAGAGATCGACCCGGTGGCCCTCGACGCCGTAGAGAAGCGCCGTCCCGGTCAACCATTCGATTTGCTCGGCTTCGATGGTCACGCCAGGCAGTTGCTCCCGGCCGGCCAGCACCAGACCACGCAATATCTCGACATCGTCATCCCATCCGCTAACATCCGTCAGCAGATTGTGGCGAATGACGTCCCCGCGCTGTTGCGAACTGAGGTCGTTGTGAAGGCCCACCAGGAGGCCGACCCGATCCAGGAGATGGTTGCGCGGCAGTCCTTCAGCCGGATCGTAGGAGCCGATCAGGCTGAAGCGGGCGGGCGCGCGCAGGCTGATGCTCTCCCGTTCGACCCGCACTTCGCCTTCATCCAAGACGCCCAGCAGCAAGTTGGCGCTGCCGTCGGAGAGGAGGTTGATGCCGTCGATGTAGATGATGCCGCCATGGGCGCGGGCCAAAATGCCGGGTTGGACGACGGTACGGCCGGTACGCAGGGTGGCTTCGAGATCCAGCCCGCCCAATAGGTTTTCGACATCGGCGCTGGGCGGGGCCTCGATAAAGGCTGCCGCTTCGGAGCCGAGGAGGTCGCGCATGCCCCGGGCCAGGCTTGATTTGCCCGTCCCCGCCGCGGCGGACAAGACGACACCGCGCAAGCGCGGTTCAACAGCAAGGAGCAGGAGCGCCTGCTGCGCCCCATCCAGCCCGACGAGGGCGGGAAAGGGCAGATGGCTGTGCAAGGGAATGACTCGCTTTCTTAACCGGCCTGGGTGACGATGCCCTCCATCCGGTCCTCCAGTTCGCCATAAATTTCCCGCAGTCGATCGATGGTCTCATCGTCGGCATCCCAGAAACCCCTGGCTTCGGCCTCCAGCAGGCGCCGGGCGATGCTGGCCGTGGCATAGGGATTCGCCTGGCTCATGCGCTGGCGCATCTCTTCATCCAGCAGGAAGGTATTGGAGATGTCGTCATAGACCCAGCCCTCAACCGCGGAGGCCGTCGCGCTCCAGCCGTAGGTGTTGCTGACGCGCGTTTCGATTTCGCGGACGCCTTCATAGCCATGGGCCAGCATGGAATCGTACCACTTGGGGTTGAGCAACTTGGTACGGGACTCCAGGCGCACCATCTGTTCCAGCGAAGCCAGGCGGTCGTTCAGGCCCATGGCGTCGGCCACCAGCACGGGGGGGCGCTTGCCGCTGAGCTTCTCCACGCTCTTGGCCACGCCGCCCAGATATTCGTAGTAGTGGTCGACATCGCTGATGCCCATTTCAAAGCTGTCGATATTCTGGAACGTCGCGCTTACGGTGGCCAGGCTCGACTCCATAATCGTGCGGGCGTTGTGCCACTCGCCGTTTCCGTTAAAGGAGTAGGATTTCCGCGTGAGGAACATGTCGCTCAGCTCGCCGTCGTCCTCCCAGTTGCTGCTTTCCACCAGATGGTTGACGTTGGCTCCGTAGACGCCGGGTGCGTTGCAGAAGACCCGGGTT
>CAYZLP010001111.1:0-1948 GCA_964478635.1 uncultured Caldilineaceae bacterium | reverse complement strand
ATTGCTGTCGCCCTGCTGGAGCTGCATGGGACCGATAACGTCACTCATGCCAAAGCGGGTGACCATCATTTTCGAGAGCTTGGTGACCCGCTCCAGGTCATTGGCGGCGCCAGTGGACGGTTCGCCGAAAATAATCTCTTCGGCCACGCGCCCGCCCAGCAGGCCGGCCAACTCGTCTTCATATTCAGCCCGGCTCCTGAGCGAGCGATCTTGCTCGGGCAGCGGCATGACGTAGCCGAGGGCCTGGCCGCGGCTTACGATGGTGATCTTGTTGACCAGATCGGTGTGACGCAAGGTTTCCATGACGATGGCGTGGCCGGCCTCATGATAGGCGACCGTCTTGCGATCCCGCTCGTCGAGCACGCGGCTGCGGCGGGCCGGGCCGGCCATCACGCGCTCGATGGACTCGCGCATCTCATCCATGCCGATAACCCGCTTGTTGCGCCGGGCGGCCAGGATCGCGGCCTCGTTGATCAGGTTCTCCAGATCGGCGCCGACCATGCCCGGCGTTTGGCCGGCGATTTCATCCAGATCGATATCGGGCGACAGCGGCTTGCCCCGGGCATGCACCCGCAAAATCTGCTCACGGCCCTTGCGGTCGGGCCGGTCGACGATCACCTTGCGGTCGAAGCGGCCGGGACGAAGAAGCGCCGGATCCAGGATGTCGGGCCGGTTGGTGGCTGCGATGATGACGATGTTGGTCTCGGAGTCGAAGCCGTCCATCTCCACCAGGATCTGGTTCAGGGTCTGCTCACGCTCGTCGTTGCCGCCCCCCATGCCGGCGCCCCGATGGCGGCCGACCGCGTCGATTTCGTCGATGAAGATGATGCAGGGAGCATTCTTCTTGGCCTGCTCGAAGAGATCACGCACGCGGCTGGCGCCCACGCCGACGAACATTTCCACAAATTCCGAACCGGATGAGCTGAAGAAGGGCACGCCTGCCTCGCCGGCCACCGCTTTGGCCAGTAACGTCTTGCCCGTACCCGGTGCGCCGACCATAAGCACGCCGCTGGGAATACGGGCGCCCAGCGCCGCGAATTTCTCCGGTTCCTTCAGGAACTCCACGACCTCGGTCAGCTCCTGCTTGGCCTCGTCGGAGCCGGCCACGTCGTCAAAGGTCACGGTGGGGCGATCTGCGCCCTCCATCTTGCGGGCGCGGCTGCGGCCGAACTGCATGGCCCGGTTCTGCCCGCCCCCGCCGGCCTGGCGCATGATGAAAATAAAGAAGGCAAAGATGAGCAGCATGGGCAGCAGCATGATCATCCAGTTAAAGATCGCACTGCTATTGGGAACGCTCTGCACTTCGATGGGCAGGTTATTGAGGCGCGCTTCCGGCACACCCAGAGACTGAAAGGTGTTGAGCAAGCTCTCGCCCGATTCCTTACGCGTCCGCACCTCTTCGCCCGTATCAAGCGTGAGCGTGACGACCTCGCCCTGAACGGTGACCGAACGTACGTCCCCACTGGCGACCATGTTCGCGGCTTGATTGAGGCCGATCATGTTCGATGTGTCACTACGGGGCGTGAAGAGGAGGCGGGAGCCGAAGAGAATGACGACGATCAACACAATCCAGAACCAGCTGCGGGCCAGATTGCTCATGTTCGGTCCGCCAGGCTCTTGATTGCCGTTGCGGTTATTGCGATTGTTATTATTTGCCATAATTTTCCTGATTGGAAATGACCATCAACTGTCCTTCCAGCATATGCCAAAAGGAACAGGTCTACCGTAAGCGCCCTTCTGCTATAAGCATCTGCATGCGTTGCGAAAAAGTGCCGGCGACTCACGCATCACAGCGAGCGTCCACCCCTTGGTTTCCCCACGCTGCCAGCGTGCAGTCCCCGGCACTGATTGATGGAGACCGCTACGCAATCGCCTCCAGGACGGGGCGAATGTCGACACCAACGCGATGAGTCGGCGCCCGGTGAACCGGCAGCAGATCGGGCATCCG
>CAYZLP010001110.1:0-1950 GCA_964478635.1 uncultured Caldilineaceae bacterium | reverse complement strand
ATGCGCGCTTTCGGGCCGGGCGGCAAAGAGAGCCGCCTGGGCCGCGCCCAAACCTGCGCTCGCTTGAGAACCGATCATTATGCCCTTGCCCGCGGCTGCGGCCGTGGCCGCCATGGTCGCGGAGTCGGTATAGCCCGAGCGCGGCGTCTTGATGTTGAGGACATCAAAGGTGCCCAGGGTCAGCTCGCGTCGCAGGTCTTGCGGCGTAAAGCAACTGTCGTCGCCGATGATGGCGAGATGCCCGCCCCGGCACAGCGCCGTCCGTTCCTGGATCAATTCAATCGGCAGCGGCTCCTCGCAATAGAGTAGCCCCACTTCCCGCAGCATGTCCAATTGCCTGGGCGCTTCGGCAGGGTCCAGGCACTCGTTCGCATCGGCGTAGAGCGCGAGATCGGCCGGCAACGCGGCCTGCAGCCGGCGGATGCGGGCCAGATCGGCCGGCCATTCTCGCCCGACCTTGACTTTCAAGACCCGCACGCCCCAGGCATAGACACGCTCGGCCTCGGCCAGGGCTGCGTCCTCGTCGCCCATCCCCAGAATGTAGGACGCCCGGATCCGGTGCTGGGTTGCGCCCAGGTGCTCGGCCAGCGTAACGCCGCGACTCTGGGCCACCGCCCCGTGGAGTGCAATGTCCAGGGCGCCTTTCGCCACATGATTGTTGGCGATTTCATAGAGGCGGGCTTGTCCCGCAGCGGGCGTAGCGCCCACCAGGCGCGGCCCCAATTCCTCGCGGATGATGCCCGTGATGCTTGCCGCGGTTTCGCCGTAAATGGTCGGACGGGGCGGCGCCTCGGCCCGGCCGCAGGCGCCGTCGCTCAGCACGACCTCGATGAGCACATGACGCGCTTCGGTCAGGGCGCTGCTCTTGCCCCAGCGCAACGTACCCTCCATGGGCAGGCGAAAAACTTTTGTCTGTACCGATGCAACGGTCAGGCGCGGAGAATCCGGAAGGTGCAGGCGGTTCACGCTCTCTGGTTCTCCCATTCAATTAGCGCGGTGCGCATCCGTACGGCCGCCTGGTCGGGCGAGTGGGTAACAGTATCGATGATACAGGAGCGCCGGGGCGCCATCGTCTCAAGCGCTATGCGGGTCGCAGCAGGATCGTAGCTGCGCCGCTCCTCGGCGACGATTTTGAGTTTGGCCCGCAATTCGTCGAACAGGTCCGGGTCTTGGTCGATGAGTTGCTGCAGCGTCTGTATCTCGGCAGCATCGAAGAGGGCCATCGCCTCCGGTAGCTCCGTAACGGTCCGGTTGGCGACCTTTGCAGTTTCCCCGTCGATGCGGTCGAATTCATCGGCGCGCGCCAGCAAACGAACTACCCGCACCAGATCGGGTGCATCGAGCATGATGAAGTGGGCGCGGGGCAGCAACTCTGTGGCGTAGGTCACTTCATGCGCGCCGCGCAGCCCGTCGAAGAGCAGCCCGCCGGTGAATTGGCCGGTGTCGACAAGCAGCCGGCTCAGGGCATGGGCCATGCCCCCGGGATAGCGAGCGCGATAGCGGCGCGTATAGCCAAAGCGCGCCGCCCGATCGGTTACCGGCTCAACGGGCATGCCGTCCGCCTGCTGCAGCGCACCGATGATCAGCCAGTCGGTCAAGGTGCGCCGGTTGGGCAAGAGGTGCAGTCCCGGGGCCAGTTGCTGCACCGCCGTGACGGTCGTGCTCTTACCGACGCCCGTCACGCCCACCAGGATGAGGAGGGGCAATGCAGTGATAGGCTGCCAGGACGGGGATGGGGCACCTGTTCCCATGCCCAGCCCGGAATCCAGTTCGATGAAGCTTGTTCTTGGGTCTATCATTTGTATGATTGTGCTGCGAAGTGGTTCACAGATTGGGTGACAGACAAACCGGGTTTCTGCCAGAAACCCGGTTTGTGATACGTAATTCGTGTCTATACAGTCCGGCCAAAATGGAGGGCGGATTGAGCGGACTTCGGCGTGAGCTCAGTCG
>CAYZLP010001109.1:0-1950 GCA_964478635.1 uncultured Caldilineaceae bacterium | reverse complement strand
TCCTGCAAGCTGCGGTCGGGGCTCTGGTACGTGACATGGAAGGCCACCGACTTCGCACCCGGAGGCAGCGGCTCGCCCCGATAGACATCGAAGAGTTCGACTTCCTGAACCAGATCTCTCCCACCCGCAACGATGGCATCCCGGATGCGCCGGGTAGTGACCTCCTCACTCACTTCGAAGGCCAGATCCTCCACAACCGGCGGATAGGTGGAGATGGGCTGCATGGGCTCCAAGCTCCAGTGGGGCTTAAGGAGAGGCGCAAGCTTCAATTCAGCCGCATTGATGCGCACGTCAGGCAGACCGAAGGCAGACCGAACTTTCGGATGTATCTCGCCCATAAGGCCCAAAGATTCGCCGTTGAGAAAGACCTCTGCGCAGCGCGGACCAAAAGTTCCGGTTTCCGGCCGGCCCCGGAATTCAAGCGACTCAGGCTTGTGGCCCAGGCGATCCGCCAGCGTTTCGACAACGCCTTTGAGATCGAAGAAATCCATGGCTTCCTCGGCGCCCGGATCGGCGTGAAAATTGTTCTGGCGCCGGGGCCCCATCATCAGAATGCTCAGACGCCGCTCTTCCACAGGGAGGACGGCGTCGCTCCTTTCGGGCAGATAGACGCGTCCCACTTCAAAGGTCAGCAGACGATCGGTAAAGCGGCTATTGCGTGCGGCGTTTTCCAGCGCGCTGACCAGCAGTTCCCGTCGCATGGCCCGCTTCTCGGGAGCGATGGGGTTGGTAATGATGATGTACGCCTCATCCCCCATCGGCTCGACGCCGGGGTGGAGTTTGGCGTGATTCTCCGGGGTAGTCAGGGTGTGGTTGATGATCTCTTGCAGACCGCAGGCGATCAGGATGTTGCGCGTCTTTTTCTCGGTCTCCAGCAGTTCATCCCGGTGCTGGGTGGGCAGCTCTTCCTCCAGAAGCGTCAGGCCCACGTGCTCATAGCCGATGACGCGCGCCACCTCTTCGCAGCGGTCGGCCGGAATATTGACGTCCAGCCGGTGCCACGGGGCAATGGCTTCGATGAGGGGTTCGCCAGGCGTCCGGTGCAGAGCGAATGTCGCTTCCTCACCCGCGCTCGGGTTCACTTCATGGACTACATTGACCAGGAACTCGAGTCGCTTCAACGCATCCACGATGTCGCTCTGGTCGATCTCCATGCCCAACAGACGCCGGATGTCGCTGACCGTGGTGTAGGCCATGCGCACGGGCTGCTCGACGGGATACTCATCCACGATGCCGGAGACAATGCGTCCGCCAGCGTAGAGCCGCATGAGTTCGGCCGCGCGCCGGGCCGCGATGTCGTTTAGGGTAGCGGGTACGCCCCGGGAGAAGCGGTAGCTGGCTTCACTGGGCAGACGCAGCGTGCTGGAGGTGCGCCGGTTGTTGATGCCCTCGAAGGTGGCCGATTCCAGGAGAATATTCGTCGTCGTCTCGCTGACTTCGCTCTCCTGGCCGCCCATGACGCCGGCGATGGCGATATCGCCCGCCGTGTCCGCGATCATGAGCATGGAGCTGTCCATGGTGCGGACAAGGTCGTCCAGGGTCGTGAATTTCTCCCCCTCTGCCGCCCGCCGCACGATAATGGTAGGGTGATCGTCGCCGACCCGCGCGGCGCGCGCTTTGAGCACATCGTAGTCAAAAGCGTGGAGCGGCTGGCCCAATTCCAACATGACGAAGTTGGTGATGTCGACGATGTTGCTGATGGGCCGCATGCCGGCCAGGGTGAGCGCCCGCTGCATCCAGTCGGGGGATGGCCCGATCTGGACGTCCTTGATCAAGATGCCGGTATAGCGATTGCACAGCGCCGGCTCTTCAATGCGCACCCCGAAATAGTCGGCAGCAACATCCTGACCTTCCGGCTGCCATTCATCGTGCGGCAAGTGGAGCGCACCGCCCGTCAGCGCGGCAACCTCCCGAGCCACGCCCGTCATGCTCAAGCACCGGGCCATGTCG
>CAYZLP010001108.1:0-1954 GCA_964478635.1 uncultured Caldilineaceae bacterium | reverse complement strand
GTCTGGCTTGTTTGTTCCGGAAATCCCTTGACAAATGGGCGGCTTCGTTTCATCATACCCCCTAGTCAGGCAAGCATTTATCGTCCGACAACGTTCACAGGAGGAAATCGATGGCGATTACACTGATCTATTACGGCCACGGAACCTTTGGCATCGACGCCGACGGCACAAAAATCGTGCTGGATCCCTTTTTCGCCCCCAATAATCCGGCGGCCACAGTCACAGCCGACGAGGTCGAGGCGGACTACATTCTGATCACCCACGGTCACGGCGACCATATTGCTGACGCCGTACCCCTGGCCAAGCGCACGGGCGCAACCTGCATCTGCAACGCCGAAATCGCCGGTTGGCTGGGCAACCAGGGCATCGAGAAGGTCCATCCGCTCCACATCGGGGGCGGCAACAGCTTTTCCTTCGGACGGGTCAAATTGACCATCGCCCATCACGGCAGCGGCCTGCCCGACGGCAGCTACGGCGGGAATCCGGCCGGCATTTTGCTGAACTTTAACGACGGCGCCGACGTCTATTTTGCGGGCGACACGGCCCTGACCTACGACATGCGCTTGATTGGCGATGCCGGCGGCGTAGATCTAGCCGTATTGCCCATCGGTGACAATTTCACCATGGGCCCCGACGACGCAGCCATTGCTGCGGAATTCGTCAAGGCCAAACGAGTCGTCCCGTGCCACTACAACACGTGGCCCTATATCGAACAAGATCCGGAAGTCTTTGCGGCGAAAATGGAAGCTGCCGATATCGACTGCACCATCATGGCAGTAAATGACACTTTGACGGTTTAATGATTCAGGGTAACTACACAGGCTGACCAGGATAGAACGCGGATTATGCGGATCGATCCCGACGAAAATCTGCGTGGATTCGGCCAATCCGCCTAATCCGCGTTCTATTTGATCGGTAGTTAAATAGTTACGATTCAGGAGGTATTGCTCAATGTCAGATGCGAGCGAATTCGCGCTGCATGCCAAAGCGGAACTGCTCTTTCCCGCACACTTGATCAGCAGTCTGCGCGAACTGCGGGGCGAAGAGTGGCAAGCTCTGGTCGATCGCGTGTCGGCTCTGCCCGAAACTCACCCCGACAGTCTTGCTTTTGTGCTGATGATGGTCGAACTGGACGGTTGTCTCAAGTGCAACAGCAACAACTATAAATTCTTGCGCGGCTGCTTTCTCTGCGCGACCCAAACGGTTCAATCGTTCAAAGGCAGCGATCAGGAATTGCTGGACATGTACGAACGGTCGAAGCAGCAGCTAAACCTGCACCTGCAACAGGGCGTTATACCGGGCGCCCTCTCACTCGCCGCGTAGCACCTGCCACGCTGACGACCTTGCCGGCAACCGAAACCAGCGTCTTCGGGCGCTGGTTTTTCCATGCCATAGGATTGACGAATGAGTACCTCGAACTTGACGCAGCAGGGAACGACGCCGCGCATCGCCATCGTCGGCGGCGGCGTAGCCGGCTTGGCCGCGGCCCACGACCTTGCGGGCCAAGCCGCGCCCTCGGGCCTCCGGCCCAGCGTAACACTCTTTGAAGGCGGCCCGCAGCTTGGCGGATTGGCGGCCGGCTTCAAAGGACGACCTGAATGGGACTGGCCGCTGGAACACTTCTACCATCATCTCTTTACCAACGACGACGCCATTTTGAAGCTGACCGAAGAGATCGGCCTGGCCGAGAGCCTGGAAATTCATGCGCCTACAACCGTACTCTACGTCCAGGGCGAACGCTACCCCTTCGACAGTCCGGCCCGTCTACTCAAGTTCCCTCACCTGAACCTGCAGGACAAGCTGCGCATGGGGGCCGTGTTGGCGTATCTGAAATATCACCCTCAACCGCCCTGGCAACAGTTCGATCAGCTCCTGGCCGATAGCTGGCTGGCGGAGAAAATGGGCCGCACCGGCTATGAGACGGTCTGGCGGCCCATGCTCCAGGGAAAATTCG
>CAYZLP010001107.1:0-1955 GCA_964478635.1 uncultured Caldilineaceae bacterium | reverse complement strand
GGGCCAGTGCCCGCTTCGCCGTCTTGTGCGCCTGGGAACGACGAATGGCGTCGGCATTGCGCAGCCGGTAGGCCTGACGCTGCTGCCAGGCGAAACCGGTCCCCAGTGCGGCCAGGGGCATGAGCCAGATCGCCCAATACCACGGTTGGTTCGTCAAGGGCGCCTTGGCCATGGTCAGCGTGGCCGGCAGGGGCATGGGCTGAAGCGCTGTGGCGGCCTCCCCGCTGGCGCCGGCGGAATCGGTCGGCGCGTTCGTCCCAACGGCAGCCGAAGCAAGCTCGCCGTTGGGACCGGGCGCAACGGCAACGGTTTCGGCCGCGGTTGTGAGGGTACGATACTCGCCCGCACTCGGATCGAAATAACTGTACGCAACGGCCGGCAGCGTCAACTCCCCGGCCTCGATCGGGATCAGCGTGTGCTCGTAGACCCGCGTGCCGCCGATCCGGCCATTCTGTACCACCGTATCGACCTGGGCATCGTCCGTAAAAGCGCGCCAGCCGTCGCTCTGGGGCCACACGGGATCCCCTGCCGTGCCGATGTTACCCCAGCCGGAAAGGGTCACGGTGGCCATGATCGGCTCGTCCAGGGACGTCTCGTGGACATCAAGCTCGGTCTGAAGATCGAATTGGCCCACGGCGCCGGTGAAACCGGCCGGTGCGCCGGTCGGTAGCGGTTGCACGTCGACCCGCACCGGCTCCGACTGCAGCACGCCACCCGGCTGGAGGCCGAAGCCCGGAACGGTGACCTGGGCGGGATCGATGGTTTGTTCGCCTGCAGCCGTGGGAAAGAGGAACGAACGCAGCTCCGTCACCGTGTAGACACGGCCATTGAGCGCAACCTGGTAGCTCTCATTTTGAATTTCGCCCTCGCTCCAGAAGCCGGTCAGGGCCGGTGGGCTGTAGCTGGGCTGATTCATGAAGAGGCTGGGCATAAAGAGCGAATCTGCCGCCTCGTAGAAGCGAAACGTGTAGGTGATCTGCTCACCCACGAAAGGCGTCGGATTATCGACTTCCGCTTCGACGAAGAAATCCTGATTACCCAGCTGTGCCGGCGCCTGCAGACTCCCGGCGCCATTGCCGGGAGCCTGCGTTGCCGCGCCGGTACCCTGGCTCACGGCCACAGTGATGGGGTCGGTGGTGTAGGTCTGGCCATCGATGGTGGCCGTGAAGGCGGGAATAGTCAGCGTGCCCGTCTCATAGGGCTGCAGGCGGTAGCTGTAGGCCACGCTGCTGGAGACGGCGCCATTCACGATGCTCAATTGGGATGACGTGCTGCTCCCGGCCACGGTAAAGCCGACCAGATCGGGCAGCTGCGGCTTGGGCGCGTCGGCGGCGCTGCTGCTCACCACAATGGTCAGGGTCAAGACATCGTCGGTGGTCAGAGCATCTCGATCTACCGTCGCCGATAAACCGCCCCGGGCAAATGCGCCCACGGTCGTCGCCACGGTCAGAACGGCTGCCAAACCAGCTATCAAAATCACTCTACGAAAACGGCTCATAATTGTCATCCACGAATCCCATAATACCAATCTTCAACCTACCAATCTTCCTCTACCTCACCATACGGAAACGCATAGATCTGCTGGAGATATTCCTGCAGCGTCTCGGTTCCTTGACCGGCGGCAATGAGCAGCTGGCGGGCCTGCTCTTCAGTCAGTCCCTCAAAATCGCCGGGAAGGGCGCCGGCCGCCGTGGGCATCTCGTCAGACGACTCGCCGGGCTGACCCGCAGCTAGATCGGACCCGGGCTGTGACGCCGCTTGTTCCGCTGCATCTCCGGCCGGAGTGTCGTGCTCGGAGGACTGCTCCCGCGCCGGCTGCGGCTGTCCAGACGTTTCCGTTGGGGACTCGTCGGGCCGATCCCCACTGGATTGGCTTTGGTCTTCGTTCTCCGGCCGATCCCCTGGATTGGCTTGGCCTGAAGGATCTTGTTCAGATGAATTGCCTTGCCGCTCAC
>CAYZLP010001106.1:0-1959 GCA_964478635.1 uncultured Caldilineaceae bacterium | reverse complement strand
CTGCTGGCGCGGGAGGTCGGGCTGGTACGCCAGAGTGAGGAGGGCCTGATCTGCGGCTTGCCGGTTGTGCCCCTGTTCGAAACCATTGATGACTTGCAGCAAGCGCCCGAAATTCTAAATGCCTTTCTTGCTCATCCCATCACCCGACGGAGCTTGGCCGCGCAGCAGGCGCGTCTCGATCTGCCCGAACCCGTCCAGCAGGTCATGATTGGCTACAGCGATTCCAACAAGGACGGCGGTATCTTTGCCAGCCTCTGGGGACTTTATCGCGCCCAGGATGCGCTTGCCGCCGTAGGCCGCCGAAACGGGGTGCGCCTGCGCTATTTTCATGGCCGGGGCGGCACGATCAGCCGCGGTGCGGGTCCTACCCATCGCTTCCTCAATGCACTGCCCCATTCATCGCTCAACGGCGATTTGCGCATGACCGAGCAGGGGGAAACCATCGCCCAAAAGTATGCCAATCGCCTCAACGCTGCCTACAACCTGGAGCTGCTCACGGCCGGCGTGGCCGGCGCGACCCTACGCCACTGGCACGCAGAGAAGGATATCCATCCGCTGGAACCGACCATGGACCGCCTGGCCCAGCGCAGCCGGCAAGCGTATGAAGCGCTGCTCTATAGCGACGGTTTCGTGCCCTTCTTCCGGCAAGCAACGCCCGTGGACGTGATCGAAGCGAGCAGCATCGGCTCCCGCCCGGCACGGCGAACGGGCCGGCAGACCATTGCCGATCTGCGGGCCATTCCCTGGGTCTTCAGCTGGAGCCAGGCACGCTTCTACCTTTCGGGCTGGTATGGCGTGGGTTCGGCTCTGGAAGAGCTGCTGCAGGATGAACCGGAAACTTTTGATGCCGTCCGTGACCAGAATTTCGTTTGGTCGCCCCTACACTACATTCTAAGCAATGCGGCTTCGAGTGTGGCCACGGCCGATCTGGAGATCATGCATGATTATGCCGCGCTCGTGGAAGACGATGACGTGCGCACGCGGATCATGGCGTTGATCGAAGAGGAATATCTGCGCACGCGCCGGATGTTGGAGCGGATCTATGACGGGCCCCTGGCCGAGCGCCGGCCCAACGTGCATGAGTTGCTCGTGCTCCGTGAGCCCGGCCTGAATTTGCTGCACGCCCAGCAGATCCAGCTTATGACCGAGTGGCGGCGCGCCCCTGAAGCGGAGAAAGCCGCGCTGCTGCCCCAATTGCTGCTTACCGTCAACGCCATTGCCAGCGGCCTGCGCACGACCGGGTGAGCCTCAAAGATTGAAGATTGGGGAGTTGCGTGGCGAACGATCGTGGGATCCGTGCAAGCGCCTCCCACCAATCTTCAATCTTTAGTCGTTGACCCTTGCCAATGCCTGCCCGATATCCGCCAGCAGGTCTTCGGGATTCTCGATGCCGACGCAGAGGCGGACCAGTTCGTCACGGATACCAAGAGCTTGGCGCTCTTCGGGCGGCAGATTGGCGTAGCCCATGACGGCCAGGGGACTGACGATCGTCTCTACGCCGCCCAGACTGGGGCCAATGGCCGCGATCTGGAGGGCGTCGATGAAGCGATGGGCGCCGGCCGCGTCTCCCTCGATTTCAAAGCTGACCACGCCGCCGTAGCCCTTCATGGTTGTTGTCGCCAATCGATGATCGCGATGGCTTTCCAGGCCGGGGTACCAGACCCGGCGTACGAGGGGCTGGGCTTCCAGAAAGCGGGCGATGGCCAGGGCATTGGCATTCTGGCGCTCGACGCGCAGCGCCAGGGTCTTCATGCCGCGCAGGATCAGATAGGCCGTGTGCGGATCGACCACGTTGCCCAGCAGACCCTGGGCCTGGCGCAGGGGTGTCATGAGGCGATAGGCGCCCGCAACGGCCCCGGCCATCAGGTCGTTGTGGCCGGCCAGATACTTGGTCACGCTGTGAATCACCAAGTCAATGCCGGAATCCAGCGGACGCAGGTTGAGGGGCGTGGCGAAGGT
>CAYZLP010001105.1:0-1960 GCA_964478635.1 uncultured Caldilineaceae bacterium | reverse complement strand
CTGCGTTCCAGCACCTCGTCCATCTGGGCGTCCAGATTCGCGGCCCGCATCTCGCTGGCGACGGTCGCTTTGTCCAACCGGGCATGGATGCTTTCCGCGATGGCGCTGATATCGCTGTCGCCCGAACCCATGAGATCGTCGAGGCTCTTCATGGCCTTGACGGTGGTTTCCTTGCTCTTGGCCAGTTCGAGCAGGGCCTGTAGCTCTTCCCGCTCCTGCTTCATGGTGCTCAGGCGGGCTTCCAGCTTCACCTTCGCGCCCAGGAGGTTCTGGAACTCGGTCTCCTGACGCTTCATCTGCGTCTGGTAGGTTTCGACCAGACGTCTGGTGCTGTTCAGCCGGCTCTGCGCGGCAACGGCGGCGTCTTCATTTCCTTCCATTAGGAAGGCGTCGATTGCCCGATCGAGCTCCTCTTCTTTCTGTTCATACTCGGCGAGCTTGCGCTTGATTGAGCGAACCTCACCACCGACCGTAGCTGCCGCGTCTTCCAGGTCGGCCAGGTTGTTCTCTACCTGGCGAATGTATTGATCGATTACAGCCAGGCTGTTGGTCTTAAGCGCCTGGTCGACCATGTAATGCAGATTGGCGGAAATCAGGGTCGATACCTTTTCCAATAACGATGCCATGTGAAAAGCCTCCTAGTCTATGCTTTGGCTACTGTTTACCGTTGATCTTTGGGCGACTGCGCTCAAGCAGTTGCCCAACCATTATACCCATCGCAGGCGGTGGATTCAATGACGAAATGCTGACATGCGAGCAGACAAGGGCATGACAAAGCCTTTGCGGCAGCGCAACGGTTCATGCTGGGGTCATGCGTCGGCTGGAGGTTCGTCGTCGGCTTCTTGACGGGCGGCTTCGACAATGGCCAGGATCTGAGTCGCTGCCTCTCGCAGGCCGCTGCTGCGGAAGCCGACAATCTGCTGTAGTTCGTCAAGGCTGCTTGGTCCTGCAGTGGCGATGGCTTTGAGCATGGTGTTATTGGCGATGAGCGAGGGCTTGCTTTCCTGGCGGACTGCTTCCTTCTGGCGCAACTCCTGCAGCTTCAGATAGATGAGTCGTTCGCAACGCGGGGAAACGGCGGAGGTTCTTGTGCTGGGCTGATCCTGGAGGCGATTGGCTGTCTCCTCGAGCGCGGTGCGTTGGGCGGCGATCAGTGCCTCATCCCCCTCTTCGGCCGGATTGAGATTGATCAAGTCAAGAATGACGGGACCGTAGTGCTGAAGACGCTGGGCGCCGATACCGGGCAGCATGGCCAGGGCATCCAAGTCTGCAGGCCGGGTATCGGCGATTGTCAACATCAGTTGATTGCTCATGATGACGTAGGGTGGCTGCCCCTGCTCTTCAGCCGTGCGCCGGCGCCAAGCCCACAGCGCCTTTTGGAGCGTCGTATATTTGTCGCCGGCATTCTCTTTCTCTGCTTCGGGCGCTTCCTCTTCTTCCGGCGCCTCGCCATAATCGGCCAGATCGGGGTGCTTTTCGAGCCAGGTCGCAGCTTCGGCGCGTCCGCTCACCGTGGCGGCAAGGACGGGGTAGCCGGAGCGGGTGTACTGACGGAGGCGCGCGCCTTCCAGCAGGTCGTCGATATAGTTCATGACCGTGGCTTCGCCCAGGCCCTTCAGACGCCCGTGATGGCGGGCTTCGTTTGGTTTGACCGGCGCACGGAGGCTGCCGGTGAGAATCCGGGCCAAGCCGCTGCGCCCAACGGGTTTCGGCAGACTAACCAGGCAATCCAGGATCATGGGCTCGATATCGGTATCATCGGGAAGCAGGTGGTCGACCGGCTCCGGTTCGGGAATGTCTGGCCGAATGCCTGTACAGTTGTCACACACTTCACAGCGGGCGCGTGGCGGGCTGCCAAAATGGGCACTGATATAGCCGTGCCGGCACGTATCGGCGGTGGCGTAGCCGATGACGTCATCGATGCGCCGCTGCGCGATGGCGGCCGACTGAGCCAGCAAAC
>CAYZLP010001104.1:0-1961 GCA_964478635.1 uncultured Caldilineaceae bacterium | reverse complement strand
CGGGTAGCGCCATCAAACCGATTCTTTTCGCCACCGCGTTCAACGATCTGGTGATTAGCCCGGCGTCAATTCTCTGGGATACGCCGGTGACCTACGATCTGGGCGGCGGCCTTTTCTACAAACCAACCAACTATGACAAGAAATTCCGCGGGCTGGTAACGGCCCGCTCGGCCCTGGCCAATAGTTTGAATGTGCCTATCGTGCGTCTCTTGGATGAAGTTGGCATTGATCGCCTGGTTGAAGTCGGTCAGGCCATGGGGGTACGCAGTCTCGAACGGCGCATGGGATCGTACAACCTATCACTGGCCCTGGGCAGCGATGAAGTCCGTCTGCTGGATCTGACGGCCGGCTATGCGACCCTGGCCAACGCAGGGCTCTATATGCCGCCCGAGGTTGCCCATCGCATTTATGACAGCCAGAATCGCCTGATCGATCCCCTGCCCATTGCGGAGCCGGTTCAGGCCATCACGCCGGCCGCGGCCTTCCTGGTCACCGATATCCTCAGCGACAACAGTGCCCGCACGCCGGTCTTTGGCGCCAACAGCCCCCTGCGCTTGAGCGTACCGGCTGCAGCCAAGACGGGCACGACGACCGACTGGCGCGACAACTGGACCATGGGCTACACCCGGCACCTGGTAGCCGGTGTTTGGATGGGTAATACCGATGCCCAGCCCATGGATGACACGACCGGGCTCTCGGGCGCGGCGCCGGTGTGGCGCGACTTCATGGAAAAGGTGCTGGCCGATCCCGAATTACTGGCGCTGCTCGACGTACCGGCCGATGACCCGACCGTCTGGGAGTTCACGCCGACGGCGGATGCGGTCCAGCTGCCTGATTGTCCACTACGCATGACCTGCCGGGAGGGCGGGGAATATTTCAGCCAGGATTGGCTGGCGGCCGCCGGTGAGGCGGGGCCGCTCTTTGACTCCTATGCGACAGTCAAGGCCCGTCCGGTCCATGTCAATCGCTTCGGCTATGGCGCCGGCGCGGTCTACTGCATGGATCCGGAAGGCGACGAGCGCCTTCTTCTCAACGTGGATGGCGCCCGGCGCGTTCAGCGGGATTCGGCAGCAACATCGCCGGAAGAAATCGCCATGGTGGCGCTCAATATGGCCGATGCCACAATCGGCAAACTCGGGCCGGTGGAACGCACGGACGACAACCGCACCATCGTAACGTACTATCCGGAGGCGGAGTTGGAGCGCTTCCGGCGCACGCGCTGGGGACTCAGCCGCGGCATCGCCGTCAATGTGGGCCCCTGCGACTCTCTGGCGTACTACCAGGTTCAGGCCGGCGATAACTGGTCCATGCTGGCGCGACGCTTCGGCCTCACGCTGTCCGAACTCCAATACGCCAATCCGCACAGCTTGCGCAATGAAGGCGTTCTGCTAATTCGGGATCTGCTGCTGGTGCCGAAGGATATCGAACTGACCATCGGCGATGACGGTATCGTCTACACGGTGTCCGATGGCGATGCCTGGGCCTCCATCGCCGATCAATTTGAGATACCGCTCCAGCTATTGCAGGCGGTCAATGCCGAAATCGTGCGGCCCAATTTCCTGCTGCGGCCCGGGGACCAGCTCTACATTCCCCAGAACACCGACTTTTGATGGCGTAAAGGCCGAGCCGGCCGCCTGACCGGCATCCGGCTGTCGGTCACAAGCCGCAGGAACTTCCGGTGGAAGACAAAAAAGCGCGTGACGCACTCAGGTTCAGATGCGTCACGCGCTTTTGCTTTTTGAACTATCAGTTACCAGCGTTTTCTGTGTAATTGCTATTGGTTCTCCACCTAATCCCTTTTACGTGGGATAATAATCCAGAGAACCAGATAGGGCAGGATGCCGGGCAGGCCGCCAGGCAGCAGCAGCAGCACGAAGAGCAGGCGGAACCAGAGCGGGCTGATCCCGAAAAAGGCGGCCAAGCCGCCGCAAACGCCGGCAATGATGCCGTTCTGGCGGCGC
>CAYZLP010001103.1:0-1963 GCA_964478635.1 uncultured Caldilineaceae bacterium | reverse complement strand
CGGAAGATGCCGCCGCCATTGTTGTTGAGGAGCACGATGGTCACATTCTCCAACCGCTGTTGCCCCAGCGCCAAGAGCCCGTTCATGTCGTGGTAGAAGGCGACATCGCCCGTCAGGAAGATCAGGGGCCGGTCCGGTTCGGCTGCGGCAATCCCCAGGGCCGTCGAGGTCGTGCCGTCAATGCCGCTTGCTCCGCGATTTCCAAAGACCCGGAGCGGTATCGCCCGCTGCCCGCCGAACTGGTCCACGTGACGGATGGGCAGGCTGTTGCCCACAAAGATATTGGCCCCGGCGGGCGCTTCGTCCAGCATGGCCGCCACAAAGGCTGCGTCGCAGGCATGCTCGCCAAAATAGCGCCGGGCTTCGGCATGGGCCGTCGCCTCGGCCTGGGCCCAATCCGCGCGCCAGGATTGCGGTCGGCCGGCGAGGGTAGCGAGCAGCTCACGGCAGGTCGCGGCCTCATCCGCCTGGAGGAAATGGCTTACCCGGTGGCTGTCGTCCGCCCAGACGCCGCTGGCCCGCACGTGGATCGTGGCTGCGGGGGCGCTGCGGGCAAGGTACTCGTTCAGCCACTTGGAGGTCGGCACGGCGCCAAAGCGCAAGACCACGTCCGGCCCGGGCCATGCCGGCGCTGTGGGATGCAGCAAGCTTTCGTAGGTGGTGATGACCGTTTCCGTCTCGATCTGCGGCCCGTAGCGCAAGCCCGAGAGCGGATCGGCCATGATCGGATAGCCGATATGGCGTGCCAGCGCGCTAACGGCGTCGGCATAATCACCTTCCGGACCCCGCGGCCCGCAGACGATGATGCCTCGAGGATGGGCTTCCAGCAGGCGCCCAAGCTCGGCAATCTGTTCTTCCTCCGGCAGGAGTCGGCCCCGCGTCATGTGGGTTGCCGGCGTCCGGCGACGCGTGATCCGGATCTCATCCAGGTTGGCGGGCTCCAACGGTTTGCGGAACGGGAGATTGAGATGCACGGGTCCCTTGACGATGCCGTTGGCCGTGGCATAGGCCCGGGCCGCCAGCGTGCGGAGGTTGTCGAGGGCAACTGCCGGAGGTTCCGCTTCGGGCAGGGCCACGTCCATGAACCAGAGCGCCTGGTCGCCGTAGAGCTTCACTTGATCGATGGTCTGATTGGCCCCGCTCTGGCGCAATTCCGGGGGGCGATCCGCCGTCAGTACCAGGAGCGGCGCCTGGGATTGGCGCGCTTCGATGATCGCGGGGAAAAATTCGGCCGCGGCGGTGCCCGAGGTGCATACCAGCGCGACCGGCCGGTCCGTGGTCAGGGCCATGCCCAGCGCGGCGAAGCTTGCGCTGCGCTCATCCAGATGGAGATGGACATTGATGTCGGGATGGCGGGCGAAGGCCAGGGTCAGGGGCGTCGACCGGGATCCCGGCGCGATCCAGGCTGCCTGCAAACCATTGGCCGCCAGTTCTTCCACCAGGGTGACGGCCCACACAAGATTCTGATTCATCTCGTCTCCACCCCCAACGCCTGCTGCATGGGGCGAAATTTCCACCCGGTCTCTTCCCACTCAGTTTCTGCGATGGAATCGGCCACGATGCCGGCGCCGGCGTAAAGCCAGGCCCGGTTGCGCTGGACAACGGCGGAACGGATGGCGACGGCAAATGTGCCGTCCATTTCCCGGTCGATCCAGCCGACGGGCGCCGCGTACCAGCCTCGCGGCACCGGTTCGACTTCCCGAATGAAGGGCAGGGCGATGTTGCGCGGCGTGCCGCCCAATGCCGGTGTGGGATGAAGCAGGTCGACCATGGGCAGGACGCCCTGGGGGTTGGCCAAGACGCCATGGACCGGCGTGTAGAGATGCTGGATGTTGCCCAGGCGATAGATGGTTGGTTCGGCCGGGATGTTCACCTCCGAACTAACCAGGGCGAGTCGGGCGCGTAGCGCCAGCGTGACCAGTTCGTGTTCCCGGCGGTCCTTGGCCGAAGCGAGCAACGCTGC
>CAYZLP010001102.1:0-1971 GCA_964478635.1 uncultured Caldilineaceae bacterium | reverse complement strand
CGATAGGCCTGCTGCCACTCTTGCAGGCGCGTTTCGATGGCGCCCAGGCAGTGGTTGCGGATCGGTTGCCATTTGCTGCGGATGGCCGCGTCACGGATATGCCCAAGGCTATCGACCAGGATCATCGTGGCCAGGAACGAATCGGCCAAGACGCCGTGGAGGATACCGTCCTCGCTCACCGACTTCCAAAGGGCCTCATACTCGCCATGAATGACGTCGTCATTGAACTCATCGATCCAGGCAAGCGTCTTGAAGCGGCTCGGATGCCGGCGCACGCTTTCGCCGTCCTCATCGGCCAGTTCCGGCATGTCGGACAGGTTGATGAGCCAGTAGGCGCCCGCTTCCAGGGTTTCGCTGAGGGTCGTTTTCCAGTCGAGCAGGTGAAGCGCTTCCAGCGCGTGGGTAGTTTGGCGCAGGGTTGCACCCGGATGGTTGCCAACCCAACAGCCGTCGGGGGTAGCCTGGGCTCTTTGCAGGAAGATGACCAAATCCAACGCCAGGCGCGCGGTGTTTTCCAGATCGCTTGACGAGTCATCGATATAGTTCGCGCCGTGAAAGATCGAGAGCATAGTATCTGGCGACACGGCTGGTGGCGACCCAGGGTGACTGGCTAGGGGATCTGCTGGCGGGCGAACCCTCGGACCGTCGTGTGATTATGTGAATCCAACCAAAAGTATAACGACTCTGCAACGAATTTGCAAGGGCTTTTTTGACATGGGCGCAATGCACGACGGGGACGCATTCGTCACCCTAAGCGGGTCGAGCCAGAATTTTCGCCGTGCGGTCACTCCAGCGAAGGGTCTTGTCTCAGTTGGCCCAACATTGACGTGCACCCTTTTGATCTTGTCCTTCGCTAGCTCTCCCTCTCACCCGGCGCCTTCTCGACGCACTCTGTGCAATGGCACGGCTTGTTGCTCAACTTCAAACCAATGCGCCGGCGCCTTGCCCCGCTAGCGCCGCACCCATCCGCGCCAACGCCTCCGTCAGCGTCGCCCGGGGGCATCCCAGATTCAGCCGTACGAAGCCTTCGCCGCCCGGGCCGAAGGTTGCGCCGTCGTTGAGGGCGACGCCGGCTTTTTCCAGGAAGAATGTGTGGGGATCTTCCAGGCCGGCCCCCCGGCAATCGAGCCAGAGCAGATATGTGCCCTCCGGCACGGTGGACCGGATGCCGGGCAGGTTTTCGTCGATATACTGTACGGCGAAATCTCGATTGGCCCGCAGGTAGCCGAGAAGCTGGGCCAACCAGTCGTCACACTCGGTGTAGGCCGCCAGCGCAGCGTGCATGCCGATGACGTTGACGTGGGGCACGATGCCCGCCATGGCCCGGTCGAATTGGTCGCGTAGCGCCTGGCCTTGGATGACGGCGGCGCTCATGCCAAGGGCCGGGATGTTGAAGGTCTTGCTGGGCGCCAATAGGGTAATCGTTCGTTTGGCCAGTTCCGGACTGAGCGATGCCAGAGGAATGTGGGCCACGTCGTCAAGCAAGAGCTCAGCGTGGATCTCGTCGGAGCAAATGACCAGGTCGTTGCGCAAGGCGATTTCACCCATGCGCTCGAGTTCGTCGCGGCTGTAGACCCGTCCGGTGGGGTTGTGGGGATTGCAGAGAATGAAGAGGCGCGTATTCGGTTGAATGGCCTGTTCCAATAAACTGTAGTCGACCTGGTAGTGGAGACGCTCGCCCCGGCGGGTGAGACATTGCTCGGCCACGTGCAGTTCTCTCTGCTGATTGTCCGGCGCGGTGAGGAAGGGCGGGTAGACCGGCGTGTTGACCAGAATGCCGTCGCCCGGTTCCCCGATGGCACGGCTGACCACGTTGAGGCCGCAGACCAAACCGGGCAGAAAGACCAGCAATGATTTGGGGTAGAGCGGGATGGGCAGACAACAGGTTCCAGCGTGTCCCTGCACGCCGGCAAGACCAAGGGCGTATTCGCAGGCAGAGGTTGCCATGCCCTGCAGGCCGGGGTAGAATGG
>CAYZLP010001101.1:0-1972 GCA_964478635.1 uncultured Caldilineaceae bacterium | reverse complement strand
AGGAGCCCCAACACGGGCCCGCGGCTCTGCGTCCAGAAGATGGCCAGGAGCTGAACCATGAGCACGAAGAGGTAGGCACCGCCGGCCAGCGCGGTCGGCACATCCTGGGCATCGGCGTCCTGCTGCTCCTCCTCGTCGCTGCGCAGGAGGTGGGCGAAGCTGCTAAAGACGCGTTCCAACGTGAAGAAAACGGCCATGAGTAGATAGGCGGCCAGGAAGATGGCGTTGCCCGCATTGGCCGTCACCCGCGTTTGGACATCACCGCCCCAGGGCAGCGGATCCAGCCCTGTCCGCTGGAGCATGCCGTAGATGGCAATCGGCAGGCTCGTAATGATGATGACGTGCCGCAGGCGCCGGACCTGCTCCGCATGGCGCAGGTGAGCCATGACGGCCAGCGCGATGACGATATAGGAAAGGAAGCTGTAGGTTCCCTGCAGGCGCTGGTAGGAACCAAACCAGCTCACAAAGGGGGCTACACTGAAGAGCGTGCTGATCATGTAGGCGATCGCGAGGAGGCCCATGGGGAGCAAAAAGGGCGTATGCTTGGGCAGGTCGATCTCGGTTTCAGCACCGCCGGGCAACCACAGGCGCCCGCTATTGGCCCAGCGGACCGCCCACGCGACCAGAATAACCAGCGCCAATGTTCGAATCAGGCTGATTTTGTCCGGTTCGAAGACCCGGCTGGAATAAACGTTAAAAAAGAGGGGCGCCACGGTGAGGGCTGCCAGCCACCCGGCCTCGATAAGGCCAATGCACCATGCGTCCAGTTTTGTTCGACTCATAATCGTTGCCTAGCCGCGACAGTTGTCAATTGACTATTGTCAATGGTCAATTGTCGATAGTCAATTGTCGATTGCCAATGGTTCAGTGTTTGCGTTCATGGGCAGCGCGACTTCCGTGCCGGTACGGGCCGATTCGTAGATCGCGAGCACCAGCTCCAGCGATCTGCGCGCTTCGTCGCCGGTCGTGCCCGGCGGCCGATCATCGCGCACTGCCAGGGCGAAGTCGTGGATGACCTCTCGATGACTGTACCCGTAAACCGAAGGCGGATCGACCCGCTGACTCGTCAGGAGTTCGGCCTCTTGCTCCAGTTGCCCCGCGACCTTCCACAGAGTAATGCGATTGAGCGCGGTGCCGCCGATCTTGACAGACCCGTGTTCGCCGAAGATGGCCACCGAGCCTTCCAGATTCTGGGGCCAGGTCAGGGTGGAGCCTTCTACGGTGGCCAGGGCGCCGTTGGCAAAGCGCAAAATCGCCACGCCCACGTCCTCGGCCTCCATCTCGTGGGCCAGGGTCGCGGTGTAAGCCTGGACCGTCGCCACCGGCCCCATGAACCACTGCAGCGCGTCGATGTGATGGATGCTCTGATTCATGAGCGCGCCGCCATCCATGGCCAGGGTGCCGTGCCAGTCGTCCTCGTAATAGGACTGGGGGCGATACCAGCGAACGGTGGCGCTGCCCAGGTTCAGCCGCCCCAAGCCGCCTGCGTCGATAAGACGCCGCACCTGCTGCATGGGCGAGTTGTAGCGATTCTGCAGCACGACGCCCAGCTTGAGGCCCCGCTCCGCCGCTGTTCCAATCATGCGATCGGCGTCGGCCAGGGTCAAGGCGATGGGCTTCTCGACCAGCACATGCTTGCCGGCGGCCAGCGCATCCAGCGTCACCTGCGCGTGAAGCCCGCTCGGCACGCAGATGGCGACCGCGTCAACATCATCTCGTTCCAGCAGCTCCCGGTGATCGTACAGGGCGTCGGCGTCATATTCGGCTGCGAAATGGTCGGCCCGGCTCGACTTGACGTCGGCGACAGCGACCAGTTCCGTCTCATGCAGTTGGTTTAGCGACAGTGCATGCCGGGGCGCGACCCGGCCGCAACCAATCAGGCCAAAGCGAATGGACATCGTATCTCTCACCATCCGTAATTCATTCGTCACGCCATTGTACTCCCCATCCGCCTAGTCGCCAATGATCCGGG
>CAYZLP010001100.1:0-1973 GCA_964478635.1 uncultured Caldilineaceae bacterium | reverse complement strand
ATGGCCAGGTCGATTCGATTCGCCGGGCGTCGTTCAACAGCGCGTTTGTGGACACCACCCAATGCGGACGGGGCGAGTTCGTCCTCGGGCCGCCGGATGAGCTGGTCGGGGCTGGTTCTTTTGCCCTCAATCTTCGGCGGGGCTTTGGCGAAAACGATGCCTACGGCGTCTACGACGCTGCGGGGCAAGTGCTTGCGGCGCTCAGCAATCTCAAATCCTCTTCCCGGTCAGGCAGTCCCTATATTGCTCCCGACGAAGTCTGGGAATACAACGATCGCATCACGATTCTGGCGCCACTGGCGCGAAATCTCGCAGCCGATATCGTGTGGCGGGCGAGCATCTATCAGGCCGCCGATGAGCAGACCGCAGTCTGGACGCCCGATCCGACTCAGACGGTCCTGGTGCAGGGGACATATGCCTTTGTGGAAGATCATGGGTGGGATGAATTCATCAACGCCTGGTATGGGGAACTGACGCCGACTGTCGGCAACTGGTGCCACTACACGCCGCCATCCATCGTCCTCGACGAGGATGCTGAAGCGCTGCCCATGACGGCCGAGCCTGCCGGAAGCAATGGGGTAACCCTGACCTGGGATGAGCCGACTGAGGCGGATCCCAGCGCCTATCATCTCTACGGACGTCTGCCGCTGGGCATCGATCTGGAGTTGCTCGATGTGATCCCGGCTGGCGCAGAGGCCTTTGCCGGGAGCGGGTATGCCGCGGCCGAGGCGGTCTCGCTGACCCTGGAAAATCTCTTCCCGGGGGAGTACACTTTCCTGCTCGTTGCGGTGGATGAGGATGACAGACCTCTGGCACAATCTGGCGAGATCGGCGTTGCCGTCGAGTGGGCGGGCAGGGTCTTCCTCCCGGTGATTGCGCGCTGAGTAGCTGTCCAGAATAAAGTTCGCAACCTGCCTGGAAGCGCTCGGCGCAACCACTCGTTTCGCTGCACAGCTTCCAGGCAGTTAACATGCGCCGCTGGTGCGCCACGGGGGATGAAAATCCGCGCAGATTGGCCGGATCAGCGTTATCCGCGGTCTATCTTCAGGGCAGGTGAAACCGCTACCTTATTTGCAGACAATGACCAAGCTGAATTTTCTGGAATTCGGATAGATAACGCCCATCGGATTTGCCCGCTCCGGTCGTGACGCACTGTCGGAGTCTGCGTCAACTGCTTGGCGTGCGCCTCAGCCGTTCTCAGCCAGCATGCGTCCGATTGTCATGCCGGAGAGCGCGGCTCCTTCAACCCGGGGCCCGCCGAAGGCATCACCGCCGAAGTAGAGCGAGGGCAAATCGAGGGCCTTGAGATAGCGTTGGGGATAGAGAACCAGCGGTAGGGCATAGCGCCAACGTTTTACCTGAGCCTCGGCAATGGTCGCACCTTCACCCAAATAGGGCATCAGGGCCGCGCGCAGATGGGGCTCCACCACCGCATCCGCCGCGTCGTAGTGGGTGCGGCTAAATTCCGGCCCTGCGTGGATGGTGATGACCGTTGCGTCGGGCGAAATGCCCTTGCGCCGATTGTCGGCCAGCCAGGTAATCTCCGCTCGGGGACGCTGGACTGCGCCCGGTTCGGGCAGCATGACCTCACCCTCTACCCGGTACATTCCGCAGAGACAGGGCGCATAGGCAAGTGGACCCAATTCCTGCTGGCAGATCTCCGGCAACACGATGCCGCCCCGGGCCAGGAGGTCGAGCGACTGGGGTACCGGCGCAGTCATGACCAGGGTCCCGGCTTCAAAGCGCCGGCCGTCGTCCGCCTCGGCAAACCAGCGGACGCCCTCGTGCCGGACGGCGGCAATGCGGACGTCGGTAACGATGTGAACATTGGGCGCCGCAGAAGCCTTTGCCGCCAGTGCCTTGGCCAATCCGTTCATGCCGTCTCGGACTGCGTAGCGTGGATAGCCGTCCGCACCGTCTGGGTTGAGGCTGCCGTCACTCCAACCGCGGGACCATTCGTAGACGAGTCCGGC
>CAYZLP010001099.1:0-1976 GCA_964478635.1 uncultured Caldilineaceae bacterium | reverse complement strand
ATTCGCTTTATGAGCACGGTCTCAACCGCGAGCTGTTCGTGCCGTTCATTGACCGGCTGAAGGCGCATTGCGAGGTGTTCGAACTCGCCGCAGCGCGCGACTACCGGCTGGAACGCCTGATCGAGGCCACGCTCCGCAACGTCGTCGCCCAGCGCGTCCAGCCCCAGCGGTCCGCCCTGCGTGGTCGGGATCGTGGCGCGGTCCGCGGCGAGATACTCCTCCAATCCCTCCTGACGCATGCGGGTGAGGAGAGAGCGCAGGTTGCTCAACGCGACCTTGTCTTCCGCGTAGGACCAGAGCAATTGCGCCATGGCCCGTCGCGCTTGGGGCTGGGGATTGGCCGCCAGATAGACGAGCATCAGTTCGCGTTTCAGATCGTTGGAACGCTTGAGCGGTTGGCCGTTACGGAGGATGTGCAAACGGCCTAACGCTTTGATTTCAAGTCGAGGTGTAACGATTGGCGCCATAGACAGGTACAAAATCAGTGGGTGGCGTGTAAGGGACACGTACTACTATCGTTGGGTAACAGTCTGATCCTTCGGGCTGACGGTTAACCGAGCTCCCTGTCGAAATGGGCGGACCCGAACTCGCCATGGATTTGCAGCGCTGAACTCACACCTTTGCAGCGCTACTCGCGCGTCTGAAAATTATACTTACATCTAACGAATCTTATCAACGAGTGCGGACGCCCGCCGCCGACACGCACAATATATGCCCAATGGTAGCACAACATTAGTACAACGTCGCCACGGGACAAGCGTCTGTTAACGCGATCTCTGTAGCGGTTTTGTGCAATGATACCAGCAGTTCATTACTTTGCGCATTACGAAGTCTATCGCTTCACCGCGGCGTTTCGGTAATGATGCAGCCTGTTTTCCAGTAAGTTTTCGTACTCAATCCACCTAAACAATGGAGTCCCTCGCCATGACGCTCAATCCGAATCACCCAGCACGAACCCGCAGCTTGCGAAATCACGGTGCACTGAACTTCTGGCGCTGGTTGCTGACGCTATTTTTCATGGCGCTGGTCATGCCGGGTGTCGCACAAGCAGCTTCGCCGCCCAACTTAACGAGCGACATCCCTTGGACAGACACCGGCGGCGTCTACGACCCGGGCAACGGCATCGCCAATGCAACCTTTAACGGCGTAACCGATATTGCCGCCGCCTTCAACCACGGTCGGCGCCAAGAAGAGGCGCAGCTTGGACTGCCGCCCAATTCGCTCGGCTGGCTGCTGTTGCCGGCCCAACCTGCCTGGGACGCCTACAGTGCAAATGAAAAGGCGCTCTACCTGCTGAATGCTGAGCGGATTGCCCGATCCGGCAGCGGGGCCGGGGTGATCGGCCTGCCTTTTGAGAATTACGAAGCCAATACGGCCGAATTGGCTCAAGAGTATGCCGACTTCCTCGTGGCCAACAATCTTTGGGGTCACAACCAGGATGACACGCCCGCTGATCGTATCGACAACGATCCGGTGCTTGGAGCCTGTCATGAATTTTTGAGTCGCTCCGAAAACATCGCCGGTTTCTGGACCAGCGGCAGCGTCAATCCATTAGCGGTTGAGCGCGCCATTTATAGTTGGATCTATGCAGACGCCAGTGCGGCGTGGGGCCATCGAGAAGGTGCGCTGTTGCAGGATACAGACCTGGCGAACAACAGTCCTCTCTTCGGATTTAACAATAATGTGGGCGATTCGGCAAGCGAAGGCCTCATCGGAATTGGCATTGCCGAAGATCCCAACTATGATCCCTTCGCCTTCGGCTTTCCCAATTTGGGTACCGTCGTGATCATGGTGATGATCGATCCAATTTCGACCGGCAGCTGTCCGTGGGATGTCCCACCGACCGCGACGCCGACCAACACGCCGGAACCGCCCACGGCCACGCCGACCAATACGCCGGTCCCGCCCACGGCTACGCCGACCAATACGCCGGAGCCGCCGACCGCCACGCCGACCAACACGCCGGAGCCGCCGAC
>CAYZLP010001098.1:0-1980 GCA_964478635.1 uncultured Caldilineaceae bacterium | reverse complement strand
AGCAGGGCCTGGCCGGGCAGGGACAGCCCATTGGTTGGCATACGCATGCCGGAAGCGGATTCCGGCGTGTGCGGCGGCGTCATGACCAGGTCCTCCGCTCCGACGGTTGTTTCATCAAGGGCATTCAGGGCCTTCACCATGGGGTCGGCTGATCCCAGGCCTTTTTGCTGGCTCAGCGCTTCGGCAGAGAAAAAGCCAAAATAGGTGTCGCCGGTATAAATTGGATCGTATCCAGCCAGCACTTCAAAATCGAAGTTTTCGATAATCATGTCGGCCGCTTCGCTGACTTTGGTCATGCGGCAACGCATGGTCAGGGTGCCGGTATGCGGCGTCACCTGGCGGTGCAAAACAGCGCTGCCGCCTAGATTGCGGAACTTCAGGTCCCGCTGGCTTCGCAGGGCCGAACCGGCATAGGCGGCCAACCAGCCGCAAGGCTGAAGGGCGATTTCAAGCAGCACGCAATAGGGCATGACCCCGCTGCGGTCGGCTGCGAAATACCATGCGTCATCCGGAATGTCATACTGGACGGTCGCCCATCCGTCAGGGGCCAATTTCCACGGTTCCGGTTCCACCTGGATTACCCGATCCATGAAGCAATAGGGCGGGCCGGGCAGACGGGCGATCTTGCGCTGCGCGTCGAATATGCGATACGGCTCGCCGAACGCCTTGGAAGGCCTGCCGACGGCGAAAGCCAGGATGGAAGACCGGTCATACAGCGGGGCTGCCGGGGGCGCAGGGGCGATTGCGCCAGCAACCGTTTCTTGCCATACCGCCTCGATCTCGTGGCGTCCGATGCCGGTCATCTTCATGGACATGTTCTTGAAAAAAACGATCGGCTGGCCGTCGGCAAACATGTGGGCATCGGCAATCGCAAATGGCTCCGGACCATAGCCGATTTCGCTGATCTGGATTTCGTAATGGACGTGCCGCGTCGAGGGCGTCACCGGCCCGCGGCACTTGAGTCGCGCCCCGTTGCCAATGACCGGTTCGTAACATACGCCAGGCTTATGTGTCACCCACCCCATGCGCTGGAGAAAAACCCGCAGGGTATGGGCGCAGCATTCGTACATCAGGTTGCCCGGCATTACCATGTCGTCTGCGAAATTGCAGGGCAGGAACCAGTCGTCCGGACGAATGTCGGCCTAAGCCCGGATCATCCCCAAACCGTAGCGGCCACCTTCAGGATCCAGTTCGAGAACCCGGTGAATCAGGCGCATGCGGCCGTCGGGGAGGATCAGGGAGTCGGCCAGGTCGATGCCGGCAAATTGCTTCCCGAAGCAGCCGGCCAGGTCGCCCCGGCGCAGCGCATCCAGTTGCTCGTCAGAATAGGATTCGCGGGCCACGGTCGCCAGAGGGCGCCAGTCGTCAGGACGTTTGCCGGCCGCCGCGGTGCGCTCCTGGTCGGTCAGGATGATTCCACCTGACCGACGAACCTCCGCTTCGGTAAAAAAGCCGGCGCATCCGTCGCGCATGGTAATCAGATGTTGATCCCCGATAAAACCTTCGAAACGGAAAAAGAACATCCAGGTTGCCCCCTGGCGCACGAAACGGTCGATGGCGATTTCATAGCGAATCGTCTCATTCGGTCGGGGCAGGCCACGGTGAAAGGTGACTTCTGCGTCAAGCAGACGATAGGCGCGCTCGCCTTTGACCTGATGGTCGATGCCCAGATAAGCGCTCAAGAAAAGATCGGCTTGACCGGCTTCCACACTGATGCATACCGGCGCACGATCGCCGTCCAGGTACCAGGCGCCGGGCAGCACATCGTGCTCGGTGACCACGCGTCCCGAAGCCATGGATAGCATGTCGCCTTCCACCGAGATGATGCGGTCGACCAGCATCAGCGGCTCGTCGGGCAAGCGCACCCGGACCCGGTACCCGTCGATCACATCGAATGCCGGGCCCAGCACCCGACCCACACTGCCGACGGCAAACTGCATGCACATGTCGCGATCAAAGGCCGGGGGCGACGCGGCTGGA
>CAYZLP010001097.1:0-1982 GCA_964478635.1 uncultured Caldilineaceae bacterium | reverse complement strand
TCGCCGATACGACCGGCGGCCGCTACTACCGGGCCGAAGATCTGGAGGGCCTGCGACAGATCTATGCCGAAATCAATGACCTGGAGACATCGCAGATTGAGATCGAAAGTTACGCCAACTACCAGGAACTGATGGGCTGGGCCTTGATTCCCGGCCTGCTCTTGCTGCTCGGCGAGACGGTACTGCGGCAGACGGTCCTGCGGACAATACCGTAGAAAGCGTGATGATCATGACCTTTGCAAATTCCGTGATACTTTACGTTGCCCTGGCAGCGCTGCCCGTGCTGATCGGTCTCTTCTGGTGGGCAGGGCGGCAGCGGACCGCAGCCCTGGCGCAACTGGGGAATCCAGCCTTGATTGACCGCCTCACAGAAGGAGTCAATCAGGCGGGACGCCGCTGGCAGAACGGCCTTCTTGTCGCCGCTATCGTATTTGCTCTGATTGCCCTGGCCCGCCCCCAATGGGGGGAAGATGTGCAGGAAGTCCGGCAGGAGGGCGTTCAGGTGATGGTGGCGCTGGACGTCTCCCAGAGCATGCTGGCCGAGGACATCAAGCCCAATCGGCTCGAGCGGGCCAAGCTCGAGATCGCGGATCTCATGCAGAAGCTGGGAGGCGATGAAGTGGGGCTGGTGCTCTTTTCCGGCGCGAGCTTCATCCAGTTTCCCTTGACGTCCGACTACGGCACCGCTCGTTCCTTCCTGGACGGCGCGCGGCCTGAGGTCATCTCCCGGCCGGGCACCGACATCGGCGACGCCGTACGCACGGCCATGAGCGGCTTCGATACCAAGAGCGGCGCCCAGCGGGTCATCGTGCTCATTACCGATGGTGAGGGCCACGATGCAGGCGCGCTGGACGCGGTTCGCCAAGCCGTCGCGGAGGGCGTCATTTTTTACACCATCGGTTTCGGATCGCCCGAAGGGGTGCCGATTCCGCAATATGATGCGTACGGCAATTCCGTCGGCTTCAAGCAGGATCGCAATGGCGAGACCGTGCTTTCCCGTTTGGATGAAGGGACGCTGCAAGAGATCGCGGCCATCGGCAACGGCCGCTACTTCCGGGCAACGGCTGGCGGCAGCGAACTGGACGTCCTGGTCCAGGACTTGGGCCGCCTGCAGCAGGGCGAGATCGGCGCACGTATGGAGGTGCGCCGCATTGAGCGCTTCCAGCTCTTTTTGGCCGTCGCGCTCTTAGCTCTCCTGGTCGCCACGCTCATTCCAGAGCGGGCGCGGCGAGAGGAGATGGCGGGGACGTAGGGCGCCTGAAAAGCGAACATTCCAGCTGAGACACGATTATGATCCGTCACATTTTTACCTTTACCTTTGCGGCCCTTCTTCTTGCAGCGTGCGGGGGGGGCAAGCCGGAGACGCTGCTGGAACAAGGCAATACAGCCTTTGCCGAGCAGGACTATGCCGCGGCGCTGGCGGCCTACGATGCGGCTGCGGCCGCCGATCCCACGCTGGCCGAGCCGCTCTACAACGCGGCCAATGCCCACTATCGACAAGGTGAGTTCGATGCTGCAGGCGAGGCGCTGGCCCTGGCCACAATGCGCGCCGGGGATGGCTTGCGCGCACAGAGTCAATTTAACTTGGGCAACACGCTTTTTCAGCGCGAGCAGTATGCCGAAGCAGCCGAAGCGTACAAAGACGCGCTGCGGCTGAATCCCGGCGATGTGGATGCCAAGGTGAATCTGGAGTTGGCCCTGCAGAAGCTGCAGCAGCAGACGCAAGAGCAGGAACAGCAGCAGAATCAGAACAGCGGAGAGCAACCAGAGCAGCCGGAAGAAGCTAGCGGCGAGCAGTCGGACGAGTCACAGCAGGATGGTCAATCCGGCCAACAGGAGCAGGCTGCTGATAATCAGGCTGCTGATGGACAGGAGGCTGAGGAGCAAGATGCCCAGCAACCGGCAGAAGACGCGGCGGCTCAGGATGAGACCCAGAAAGAGGGAGAGCAATCCGGTACCGAAGGGAAGAGTGAGCCGCAAGG
>CAYZLP010001096.1:0-1982 GCA_964478635.1 uncultured Caldilineaceae bacterium | reverse complement strand
TCTGGGTGCTGCGGTAATTCTGCTCCAACAGGATGACCCGGGCGTCGGGATAGGTCTCCTTGAAGCGCAGGACGTTGCGATAGTCCGCGCCGCGGAAGCGATAGACGGACTGGTCTTCATCGCCCACGCAAAAGAGATGGCGGTTGTTTGTCGGCTCGCCTGCCATGAGCCGCAGCAGCTCATATTGGGCCGTGTTGGTATCCTGAAACTCATCGACCAGCACGTAGGGCCACTTCTGCTGATATTTGACCCGGATCGTGTCGTTGTCGCGCAGCAGCAGCACCGTCTTCATCAGCAGATCGTCGAAGTCCATGGCGTTGTTGGTCTGGAGCGCCTCCTGATAGCGCGCGTAGACCCGGCCTGCGATCTCCTCGAAATAGCGATCGGCCCGGTATGCTTCCGGCGTAACCAGTTCATTTTTCTGCTTGGAAATGTGGGCCTTGACGGCCGTTGGGCTGTAGCGTTTCTCGTCCAGGTTCTGCTCGCGCATGACCGCCCGGATCAGCGCAAGCTGGTCTGCGCTGTCATAGATGACCCAGTCCCGCTCGTAGCCTACGGCGGCGGTCTCCACGCGCAGAATGCGGGCACAAATGCTGTGGAAGGTGCCGATGGTGAGACCGCCCAGGCGCTGTTTCTCGCCGGGCAGGGGTTCGCCAAAGCGTTCGGCCAACAGTAATTCGACCCGTTCCCGCATCTCCCGGGCCGCTTTATTCGTAAAGGTGACGGCCAGAATGCTCCACGGTGCAATGCCCCGGGCATCGATCATGTAGGCAATGCGCCGCGTCAGGACGCGTGTTTTGCCGGAACCGGGACCGGCCAGGACCAACACGGGACCGTCCACCGCTTGAACAGCGGCAGCCTGCTGTGGGTTGAGATCATTCGTGTAGGTCATTGGCGCGTCAGACTGGGTCAAGATTATGTCTCATCTTCGCCGCGTACGAGCCGAATGTAGCTCTCATAGCGGTCAGGATGAATTTCGCCGGCCTCCACCGCGGCGCGCACTGCGCAGCCGGGTTCGTGATCGTGGGTGCAATTGGGGAAGCGACACTCGTTAACGTAGGGTTCGATGTCCTTGAAATAGAAGCCCAGGTCGCTTGGGTCAATGTCATACAAACCGAGTTCCCGAATGCCGGGCGTATCTGCGATATAGGTCTCGTCGCCAAAGGGCAACGGCAGCAGCTGGGCGGAGCGGGTCGTGTGCTTGCCCTTGTTCATGAAATCGCGCAGATCGCCGATCTCCAGGTCGAGCTCCGGATGGATCGCATTGATGAGGCTGCTCTTGCCCACGCCGCTGGGGCCGGTGACGACCGTGATGCGGTCCGTAAGCAGTTCCTCCAGATCCTCCAGGCCGACGCCGGCATCGGCGCTGGCATAGATGACGCGGTAACCCATGGCTTCGTAGATCCCGAAGATCGAACGGGCGTGGTCGAGCCCAGTCAGGTCGATCTTGTTGACGCAGATGATCGTTGGCAGCACGTTCGATTCGGCGATGACCAGAAACCGGTCGAGCATGCGCAGATGGGGCTCGGGCTGCGTGATGGAAAAGACCACCAGCGCCTGGTCCGGATTGGCCAGGATCACATCCTCGGCCGGCACGCTGACGCCGGGCTGCTGGCGGCTGAGCACGCTGTGCCGCTCTTCGACCTCCTCGATCAGGCCGGAGTCAGGGCCGTTGGGCCGGATCAGGACCCGATCGCCCACAGCGACAAGGGTATCCTTGCTCTTTTCTTGGAGCAGGCGGCCGCGCACCTCACAAAGCCGGATGTGGTGTTCGATGGTCAGCCCGTCGTCAATGCTGGTGCGCACGTCATAGTGATGGCCCCGAGCGCGCAGGATAACGCCCGGCACCAGATTTGCCGAAGCCTTTTTGGGTTTCGGCTTGCTGGTGCGTTTATCCCAGTAGGCCTCGTCGATGTCTTCGTATTCTTCGTGCACGTCCAACGCACGGAACTTTTGGCGTTTCGCCAAGGTCATCCTCCATT
>CAYZLP010001095.1:0-1982 GCA_964478635.1 uncultured Caldilineaceae bacterium | reverse complement strand
GTTGCCTTGGCAGCATGGGGTCACTCAGAATGACAAATCGTGAAGTACTGAAATTCAGTAGTTCACGATTTGACGTGAACGGATGATGTCAGATGTTTTAAGAAGTCCTGTTTGGTGGTTGAATGGAGTTCGCCAAAACCACCGTTCAACAGACCAAACAGGACAAGACCATGATACAGCAATCGGCATTAACCGCCCAGGATATCCGCGAGACGATGCAATCAGTCAGTCAAGAGTACCTGCCACTGGAAGCCACTGGCTACACCTGTACCACTGAGATGCTCTACGACGTGCTCATGAAGGCAGCTAGCGAGAATATCAGCATCGATGCAGCCTGTCGCGATCTGGAGCAGAGCGCCAGCGGCAACCGGATACGCGAAGTGCTGAATGAGCAATTGAGCGTCGAACAGTTGCATCATTACGAGCGCCAGATCAATGAAGGGTTGGCCTCCCGCCTGCCGGAGCAGTTGCTATCAGGTCGTGTAGAAGCGGCAATCGACGAGCATGATGAACCCTTCTATGGCAAGACAGCCGGGTTGAGAGCGTATACCTGTCGCAGCAAGCCCAAAGCAGGAACCGGCCACTTCTTCCGCATCCTCACTCTCTATGTCATCTACCGGCAGATGCGGCTAACCCTGGCGGTGGCCTTCGTGCAACCGGAAGAGAAGAACGTCGCCATTGTTCAGCGTCTTCTCCAGTGTGCAGAGCGCCTCAAGGTCAAAATCGACGTACTCTATATGGACCGTGGTTTCTGTTCAGGACCGGTCATCAACTACCTCAAGGCCATTAAACAATGCGCTGTTCTCGCCTGTACCATCCGCGGCAAGCAAGGCGGAACTCGTCAACTCTGCCGCGGCCGCAAGAGCTACCGAACTCGCTACACCTTCACCGACGGCACCGCCGTTGACATGGCAGTTGTGGCTACGCTTGTCCCCAACAAAGAGGGGCGGCGCAGACGCAAGTGGTTGCTCTATGTGCTCATCGGTGTCGACTGGAAACCCAAGACTGTCTATCGACGCTATCGTTTCCGCTTTGGCATCGAAGCTTCATATCGCAGCTTGCGGCGCGTGCGGGTCAAGACCACTTCACGCAACCCAGCGTTGCGCTTCTTCCTGCTCGGTTTTGCCTTGCTCTTGATCAATATCTGGGCTCTCCTGCGCTGGTTCGTCGCACGTATTGCGGGTCCTGGCCCGCATCGTCTTGACCCAACTCTCTTTCAGTTTCAAGCCTTTGTTTCTATGCTCAGGCGGGCGGTCGAATCTCTCTATGATCCTGTCATGGTCATTCCGATACCGGCACTATCGATGAAATCGTGAAGTACTGAATTTGACTACCAACGCACCTATCGACCCAGATGGCTTATCTGCGAAGTGTTTGGACAATTGCCGATTTGCGCTACGCACAGGATTGGCCGGCTAGTTCCATTGGACGGGAGAAAAGGATAAGTCGGATTTGAAATCGTCCAGCCGTTGTAGATTCTAAGTGTGGGTGGGCTGTATCATTCCGGCTTTTTTCAGATCCTGAAAATTCCGCAGGAAGTGACGCCCCAGTAGCGATATACCTGTCAGAACCGTCATTTAATACGCGCCCCCGGCGCTAGAAAGCTCTTCGTCCGTCCATGCCGCGCCGCAAAAAATCGACCGCTCCCGAGACACCGCTCAAGCCCAAGCGCCGCCGCGCGCGGGGCTGCCTGGTGACGGCCGGCGCGCTGCTGGCCATCCTCTTCGGCTGCGCAGTGTTGGTGAACTTGGGGTCGGATCCGCCGGACGCTCCGGCCGGGGAGCGGGTGCAGGAGATTGCCGCGGCAACGGCGGAAGATGCCGGCGAATCCGCAGCGCTGCGCGCTGGCGCGGCCGTGGCGCTGGCGGAAGCAACGGCCACCGCCGCACCCACGGAGACGGCCAGCCCCACGAGTACCCCAAACCCGACCGACACGCCGGCGCCCACCTCGACGCCCATCCCAACGCAGACGCCCCGTGCCA
>CAYZLP010001094.1:0-1983 GCA_964478635.1 uncultured Caldilineaceae bacterium | reverse complement strand
GCATTATCTATGCCACCATGTATCATCGGCAGGTCCATCCCCCCAAAGCGGTTCGAGAGGTTCCGACCGTCTTGCTGGATTGTTACGTGGATGATGCGTCATTGCCGTCGGTTGTGCCGGATGAGGTGCGGGGCGGTCGGGAGGCAACGGCTTATCTGCTGGCCAAAGGGCATCGCCGGATCGGCTACATTGGCGACGTCACCCCTGTGGCTGCCGAACGCTTGCGACGCAAAGGCTATCAGGAGGCGCTTGAGACCGCCGGTCTGGTCTATGATCCCGCTTTGACCGAGGTCGGTCCCACGACGCCCGCGGGTGGTTACGCCTGCGCGATGCAGCTGTTGCAGCATCCGCAGCGCCCCACGGCTTTTTTCTGTTTCAACGACCGGATGGCCATGGGCGTTTACGATGCCGCCCGGGAGTTGGGCCTGCGCATACCGGAGGATCTGGCCGTTGTCGGCTATGACGATCAGGAGATCATTGCGGCGCACCTGCGTCCCGGCCTCACGACCATGAAACTGCCCCATGAGGCCATGGGACGCTGGGCTTTGGGACAACTTTTGGACTTGATCAAAGATCCATCTCAGCTAGGGCGACAACCGCCAGTCCAGCATCTTGCATTGTGCCCCCTTATCGAACGCGAGTCGGCATGACGAGGCCCTAATTTCTCAACAACCGGTTTTTTTGCCCGTTTACTAAATCGTTTTACTAAACATGATTGCCAGAAGGGAGGACAGCGGACAAAGTTGAACCATGTTGCAGTCTCTACAAGGCTGACCGCACGCTATGATCAGCCCGCAACCGTTTCTTCGCGTAGCAAACCGATTTTTCATCCATTGGAGAAAACCATGAAATCTGTAATGCAGAAGTATTGGATACTCACCTCCCTGTTGGTGCTTGCATTGGTGTTGGCGGCCTGTGCGCCGGCTGCCGCGCCCGCCGGCGATGCCGCGGCGCCCGCTGCCGAAGGCGAAGCCACGGAAGCGCCGGCCGAGGAAGCGGCTGTCGCTGAAGGTGCCGAGGGCGCGACACCGCTGAGCCTCTGGTATCACGGCGCCGGCAATGATGTGGAGCGCGAGATCATTCTCCGCATCATCAACGACTTCAACGCCTCCCAGAGCGACTACGTCGTGGAGATTCAGGACTTCCCCCAGGCTGACTACAATTCTTCGATTGTGGCCGCGGCCCTGGCCGACGACCTGCCTGACATCATCGACATGGATGGCCCGGTTATGCCCAACTGGGCCTGGTCCGGCTACATCCAGCCGCTGAATCTGTCCGAAGGTGCGCTGGATGGCTTCCTGCCCGGCGCCATCGGCATGTGGGACGATCAGGTCTACTCCGTGGGTCTGTGGGACGCGGCAGTCGCGGTCTATGCCCGCCAGTCCCAGTTGGAAGCCAACGGCATTCGTATCCCGACGCTGGAAGAGCCCTGGACCCTCGAAGAATTTGATGCCGCCCTGGAAACGCTGCAGGCATCCGGTGAGTGCGAGTACGCCTTCGACGTGGGCATGGCCTGGACCGGTGAATGGTATCCCTACGCTTTCTCGCCCTTCCTCCAGAGCTTTGGCGGCGACATTATCGACCGCGAGACCTTTCTGACGGCCGAGGGTGTGCTCAATGGTGAAGAAGCCATCGCCTTTGGCGAATGGTGGCAGAGTCTCTTTGAGCGCGGCTTTACGCCCGGCACGTCCCAGGACAGCGCCGACCGTGACACCGGCTTCATCGACGGTCGCTACTGCCTGCAGTGGAACGGCAACTGGGCCGGTGCAGTCGCGCTCGATGCGGTTGGCGACGACTTGATCTTCCTGCCCGCGCCCGACTTCGGCAACGGCTCTACCATCGGCGCCGCCGCCTGGCAGTTCGGCGTATCGGCAGACACGGAACATCCTGAAGGTGCCAATGCCTTTATCGAGTTCGCCCTCCAGGATGAGTACCTGGCCGCCTTCTCCGATGGCATCGGCCTGATTCCGGCCACGGCAAGCG
>CAYZLP010001093.1:0-1987 GCA_964478635.1 uncultured Caldilineaceae bacterium | reverse complement strand
GTGCGAGCTTCGGGTTTCAGAATTGACGAAATGTCTAGAGCCCTGTCGAAAACGTTCGCTCCGCGAAGAATTAGCGAGGCGAGAGCAGATATTCCGTAGGCGTCATCGGGGAAATCCCCGATTGCGCCAGCCTGCACAGTGAGCGAAGCAGGAGGTGCGTAGGCAACGGTCCCCCGGACTTGAAGCCCTTTGCCCCACGTGCGGCTGAGGCCGGCCGCGAACAGGGCCGCGTGGCCGCCTTGGGAGTGACCTGCGATAACGACGCGCTTAGAAAGCTGGCGGTTGAGCTCCCGGGCAGCCTTGACGATGTCCAAGACCCCTCGGCCCTCCGAGTTGCCGATCAGGTATGGATGCACCCCTGGGGTCCCCAGACCTTCGTAGTCGGTCGCAACAACTGCATAACGCTGCTTGAGCCAATGCTCGATCAGAGGCTCGGCACTGCCGTAGGAGAATATTTCTATGTCGAGGATGCACCCTTCCCCCATCGGATTCTGGTCGATTGGTACGATACAGACCAACGGACGGATCCTAAATTGACTTTGTCGGCCACGCTAGAGGAAATTGAAGCCCAAGAGTTTAAACGCGTGGTCGTGATTCCACCGCAAGCGCCGGGGATGCAGTTGGCCGCACCTTGGTCTGATATATTTACCGATGTAGAGGAAGCAAACGCAGCTTTTGACATCATGGAGCGCATGCTATGCGGGTTCGGCGCCGTCGAAACCGACGATCTGCGGTATGCTGCCAATGTTGTTACATATGGGGCCAAACCCAGCATAAATCTGACCATTGGCAATCGACGTTATCTGCGTTTTATGAGAGATGATGGCGTCACAAAGGCCGAGGTTGCCCTCCTCGACGATGAAATCGGCGCCTATGCAGATCGCTATATTGAAGGATTCAAAACCGGTCCCGGCGAAAAGCCGCTGGGCATCTACCGGTTTACACTGGCAGAAGCGCGCGAGAATCCCACACTCGAAGATTTGATGATGCGTAGCGTTGCCAATGCCAAAGCCATCTTCGGTCACTGGCAAGCCTCGAATTTTCGCACCAGCGGAAACCATATTGACCGGGTGGGAGAAGCCATTTTCAATCGCGATCTGCGGATGAAACTGCTCGGTGAGGGCATCGTTCCGCTCCCCTCAAATGGTACTGCTCCCATTCCGAATCCGCCTTACCCGCTAGAAACGTGTGCCGGAGCAACCGGTTTCCCGGTTGACCGGCTAACCCAGTGGGTTCACGCACTACAGCGTAAGGGACAGGCGATTCTCTACGGCCCGCCTGGAACGGGGAAGACGTACATGGCCCGGGAGCTTGCCCGCCACCTCGTCGGTGGCGGGACCGGCTTTGTCGATCTGGTCCAGTTTCATCCGGCCTACACCTACGAAGATTTCATTCAGGGCATTCGTCCCCAATCGGTGAACGGCACGTTGACCTATCCGGTCGTCCCCGGCCGTTTTCTGGAGTTTTGCCGCAAGGCAAGCTCTATGGACGATCCCTGCGTTTTGATCATCGATGAGATCAATCGAGCCAATCTGGCGCGCGTCTTTGGCGAGCTAATGTATCTGCTTGAATATCGAACCGAAATGGCACCTCTGGCTGTGAGCGGTGAAGCATTTGGCATTCCCAGAAATGTTTATCTCCTCGGGACCATGAATACGGCTGATCGATCGATTGCGCTGGTCGATCATGCCTTGCGCCGGCGTTTTGCCTTTCTGTCGCTATATCCCAATTATGATGTTCTACGGCGTTACCATTACCGTATCGCCTCTGGCTATCCGGTTGAGCCGCTCATTCAGCTCCTTCGTGAGCTAAACAGCGAAATCAACGATCCCCATTACGAAGTCGGCATTTCGTTCTTCCTTACCGCTGCGTTGGAAGATGAGCTTGAACTGATCTGGCGTATGGAAATTGAACCCTATCTGGAAGAGTACTTCTTCGATCAGGCCAACAAAGCCCAGAATTTCGCCTGGGATCGGGTGCAGCGTCG
>CAYZLP010001092.1:0-1988 GCA_964478635.1 uncultured Caldilineaceae bacterium | reverse complement strand
TCGCTCTCCACCTCGTTGCCGGCCAGGTCGTACACCTTGACCTTGATGGTGTGGCCTTCGAGATAGACGCCGCCGGCCGTACGGATGGCGATGAAGCCGTCACCAAATGGCAGTTGGCGACCGGGTTGAATGTCGGGATCGTCGCTTTCGAAGCCGACGAAGTTCTCCACGCCGGGCTGCTCGATGTTGGCGATGTCGCGCATCTCGATTTCCCAGCGCTCATTGTAGGGAGCGACCGTGCTGGTGGCAATCTGAGTCTCATCGATGAAGAACTCAACCTTGCCGATGCCCCATTCGTCGCTGGGCAGCACGTTGATGTTGATCTGCTCGTCCTCTTCCATAACGAAGAGTTGATCCGGCTTGGGATCGCTGACGACCACCGTGGGCAGCGTGTTATCGACGGTTATGGGTGTGGTCCAGACCCGTTCGCCGTCACCGCGCCGCACGATCAGGCGCAGGGTATAGGATCCATCTTCCAGCCCCGTTGTGTCGAAGACCTGCAGCACGCCGTTTTGCACTTCATCGCCCCGCTCTTCGCCGATGCCGATCCACTCGGTCGGCTCCAATCCTTGACCGTATTCCAGCCGCCAGGGTCCGCCCCGGGCATTGCCCTTTACCTCAAACTGACCACCGATATAGCCGTTGATCAGCGGGTCGACGATGGCCGCGTCCTGGTCGAATTCGGCTAGACTGACGAAGCTGCCGCTCTCTTCGGTGGGCGGTTGGGCGATGCCGTTTTCCCGGACCCAGTCATCCGCCTCGGGCGGCAAGATCATGAAGGTCCGGCTCTCCCGCTGTTCCGGCGGCGTGGCGGGCGTGGCCAATTTGCCGGACTCGCGGTCGATTTCGAAGCCCTGCCAGATATTGTCGGAGATGGTCGGCTCCGTGCCCGCTACGAAGATTTCGCTGCGCTGGCGGTCGCCCGGACAGGCATCTGTGGGGCGCAGGCCGCTCGGCTGGCAGACAGTCTGGGATACGACCGCAGCCGGCTGCTGGTACCATTCGGCCGGCAACCCTTCGTGATAGTAGCGCATGACGGCATTCCAGATCGGCGCGGCGCCCGAGAGGCCGGTCACGTTCTGCATGGACTCATTGTCCGTGTTGCCGACCCAGACGCCCGTCGTCAATTGGGGCGTATAGCCCATGGTCCAGTTGTCTTTGAAGCCGTTGGTCGTGCCGGTCTTGGCGGCTACTCTACGGTCGGGTAGGGTGAGATCCGTATTGGCGCCAAAGGCGGGCGCGCGGGCAACATCGTCGCTCATGATATCGGCGATAATGTACCCCACTTCGCTGCCGTAGATGCGTTCGGCTTCGGGCGCTTCATATTTCTTGAGTACGTTGCCGTCGGCGTCGCGCACCTGAAGCACCGAGACCGGGTTCAGGTTGCGGAACCCGGTTCGCTGTTCTTCCGGCAGGACCGGCTCACCCACTTGGACGCCCTGATTGGCAAAGACGGTGTAAGCGTAGGTGTGATCCAGCAGCGAGACCTCGCCGCCGCCGAGCACCAGGTTCAGACCGTAGAAATCCAGGCCGCGATTGAGGCCGTTGATGCCCATCCGGTGGGCCGTGCGCAGGGCATTGTCGACCCCGACTTGGGCCATCACCTTGATGGCCGGGATGTTGTAGGAGCGGGCCAGGGCGTTGCGCAGGGAAACGGGCCCGTGGTATTGACGGTCGTAATTCTCTGGCCGGTAGTAGCTGCCGTCTGCCTGGGGAAATGCGGTAGGCACGTCCAGAATCATGCTTGCAGGCGTCATGTCTTGCTGCAGCGCTGTCAGATAGACGTAGGGCTTGAAGCTGGAGCCGGGCTGGCGTTCGGCCGTGGCCATGTTCACCTGACCGTCGATCTCTTCATTGTTGTAGTCCAGCGAGCCAACCATGGCCAGAATTTCGCCCGTGTCGTTCTTGATAGAAACGACCGAGGCGTTGCTGGCATTTTTCTCTTGCTCGATCAGCAGGGCGACCTGTTCCCGGGCGATCTGCCCGGC